>DATJQB010000164.1:0-14828 GCA_035506075.1 Bacteroidota bacterium
GAAAGGGCTCGCGCTCCTCAGGAATGGAGCAACCGCCGAGGAGGCGGTCAAGATACTGATTGCGAATGACTCGAACCGCGATGTTCGGCAGCTGGGGATCATCGACTCGAAGGGGAATGCAGCGAGCTGGACCGGCCGCGAGTGCTTTGAATGGGCCGGAGGTATTGCGGGTGCGACTGCCGGCGGCAAAGGCGTGGTCATCACGGGCAAAGGCTTTGCGGCTCAGGGCAACACGCTCGTAGGGAAGGAAACAGTGGAAGCGCTCGCCAACACGTTTCAGCGGACAAACGGTTCGCTTGCCGACAAACTCGAGGCCGCTATTATCGCCGGGGGCAAGGCTGGCGGCGACAGGCGCGGTGAAGAATCCGCCGCACTGCTTGTCAAACGCAAGGGGGCGGGCTATGATGGGACGACGGACGACCTCATCGACATCAGCATCTATGACCATCCGCACCCGTTGGCGGAACTGGACCGCCTGTACAAACTTCACAAGCTTTACTACTTCCGTACGGACGACAGGAACCTCATCTCCATCGATCCTGAACTGTGCAGAGAGCTGCAGAGTATCTTGAGCAACAAAGCATACAAGGGATTCTTATTCTACGATGGCCCTGTTAACGGTGAGTTCGACGGAAAGACGAAAAAGGCGTTGCAGGACTTTATGGGATGGGAGAACTACGACATCAGGGTCCGAAATGACGACAAGATAGACCGCGAAGTGCTCGACGACATACGGAAGAACTACGCGGAATGGAAATCGAAGAAGAAATGATCCGAGGCGCATCGCAATGCGCTCGGTTTTAGCCACATAGAAAAACAAGAGTGCTTCCATGAAAGCAATCGTCAAACCAAAACCGAAAGAAGGCCAGGAATGGCCAGTTGGTCTTCAGATCATCGACAAGCCCGAACCTACGGTACAGACTCCGAATGATGTGATCATTGAGGTCAAAGCCGGAGCAATTTGCGGGACAGATGTGGGGATCTATTATTCAAAAGACTCCTTGCGCGTCCAAATGACGCGAGCGTTGGCCGATCCTGTGACTGTCGGTCATGAATTCAGCGGGAGAATTGTGGATGCCGGAAAATCGGCCAAGGCTCATATCGCCCGGCTCATGTTTCAAAAAGCGAAATCAAATGCTGAGCTCGCGAAGCTCCTCCGGCGCAAAACTCCCCGCTCTCTCGCGGCGCAGCCCGATTTCATGAACGTCGTCCGGAAGCAGTTCTTCAGCACGTCCGAGATGCACGTGACCTGCGGAACGTGCTACCAGTGCATGCGGGGAGAATACCATGTGTGCAGAAACACGATCATCAAGGGAGTGCATGACGATGGTGCGTGGGCTTCGTACGTGAAGGTGCCGGCGTCAAATGTGCGGCTCTTCTTCCAGAACGAAATCCCGTACGAGATTATCAGTTTCATGGACGCGCTGGGGAACGCAACGCATACGGTCATGGCGGCGCCTATCAAAGACCAGTCGGTCGTTGTCCTCGGCTGCGGAGTGCAGGGGCTCATGGCAGTGGCGGTGGCAAAATGGGCGGGCGCCAAACGAGTGTACGTGACCGACGCATCGCATGAAACGTTCTCGCATGAGAAACTTGTCTCCCGACGGTTCGCCCTAGCGAAAAAATACGGCGCCGACCATTGCTTTGACATGACAATCGGCGATGATAGGGCTGCGTTTGTGGACACGATCATGAGCGAGACCGACAATACTGGTGTTGATGTTGCCCTCGAAATGTCGGGCAGCTATCGGGCGTATGAAGACGCCGCCCGAGTCCTGCGAATGGGCGGTACATTCTCGCTCCTCGGCATCCCATCGGGAACGATGCAGGTCGACTTTGCAAAGAACATCATCTTCAGCGGTATCACAGTTCACGGCATCATCGGACGCAGGGTTTTCCAGACGTGGGACCAGATGGAAATTCTGCTGAAGGCCGGTCTCGCCAGGCAGCTTATGAAAACCGGTTTCGTGACGCATCAACTGCCGCTCGAACGATTTGAAGATGGGTTCCAGGCAATTCGCAACGGCGATGCGTACAAGGTTTTGTTCAAGCCGTAGGTCCGTCGCGGGACCGATGCTCTCGGATCGAACAAGTCTGATTGTGAAATGTTCAGCAGGAGGCTAGAAAGAATATGGCAGTAAACGAAAAAGTGAAATCGCACTATAAGTCAATTCTGGATGAACTGCAGACGGCGAATCTCTACAAAGAGGAACGGTACATCCATTCCCCCCAGGCCGCGGAGATCTTCGTTGAATATCCGCCGCATTCAAAACTCAAGGAAGTTCTCAATTTCTGCGCAAACAACTACCTGGGACTCTCGAGCCACCCGGCGCTCATCGAGGCTGCAAAGAACGCCTTGTTTGAGAGAGGTTTTGGATTGTCGTCGGTCCGGTTCATCTGCGGCACCCAGGATAGTCATAAGATGCTCGAGAGAAAGATCGCCGATTTTGTCGGCATGGAGGACGCGATTTTGTATTCGTCCTGCTTCGATGCGAACGGCGGGGTGTTTGAAGCGCTCCTTGGGGAAGAGGATGCCCTGATTTCAGACGAATTGAACCACGCTTCCATTATTGATGGTATTCGCCTTTGCAAAGCAGAACGCCGGCGGTACAAACACGCCGATATGGCAGACCTCGAGCAGCAGCTCAAGGATGCGAGCGGAAAACGGTTTCGCATGATCGTGACCGATGGTGTTTTCTCGATGGACGGTGATGTCGCCAAATTGGTCGAGATCACGACGCTCGCGGAGAAGTACGACGCCCTTGTGTTTGTTGATGATTCTCATGCAACGGGATTTGTCGGCCAGACAGGTCGCGGGACGCATGAGCATCACGGTGTGATGGGGAAGGTCGATATCATCACGACGACGTTTGGCAAAGCGCTTGGAGGTTCGGCTGGCGGCTGTGTTGCAGGGCCGAAATCATGCATCGACCTGCTTCGCCAGAAATCGCGCCCGTATCTTTTTTCCAACACCCTCAGCCCGGTGGTTGTCGGTGCGACCATCAAGGCGATCGATCTCCTCAGCGAGTCGACTGCACTGCGGGACAAGCTGGAAGAAAACGCGTTGTATTTCCGCCAGCGCATTCGGGAAGCCGGCTTCGAAATCAAGGACGGCTTCCATCCAATCGTGCCGATCATGATTGGCGATGCAGGGCTCGTCCAGACGATGGCGCGTGAGCTCTACGCAGAAGGGATCTATGTGGTCGGATTCTTCTACCCTGTGGTTCCAAAAGGAACTGCGCGCATCAGGGTACAGCTATCCGCCGCCCACGAGCGACACCACATTGACAAGGCAATCGAAGCGTTTACAAAGGTGGGGAAGAAGCTCGGAGTCATCAAGTAACATTTCTTGGTGGTATACTCATCGTGAACGAAGCTTCCTGACAGGAGAACGGACTGAGTGAAGAACCGGCTGGTCTTCGTGGATCTTCTCCGCGGCTGGGCAACGATCGTCATGATCGAAGTCCATGTGTCCAATGCGTTTCTGCTTCCCGACATCAAATCGGCCGGCTGGTTCGGCTGGGTCAATTTCATCAACGGCCTCGTGGCGCCCAGTTTCTTGTTCGTCGCGGGATTCGTGTTCGTTGTCGCGAGCGACAGGAAGCTGGAAGAGTTTCGGAGGTACGGGAAAGCCTTCTGGCGCCAGTTGAGCCGCATCATGCTCATCTGGGTGATTGGCTACGGTCTGCACCTCCCGTATTTCTCCCTTACGCGGACGCTGCGGGATTCGACACCTGAGCAACTCCTCCTCTTCAGTCAATCCGACATTCTCCACTGCATCGCGATCGGCATGTTGATCGTCTTCATCGGCCGCATCGTGATCAAAAGCGACAGGAGCTATCAGATCTTCCTGGCGTGTGTCGGGGGTGCTGTTGTGCTGTTGGCTCCGTTCATCTGGGAAATCGATTTCTCAAGATCACTTCCCTTCGTCGTGGCGCCGTACATGAACGATCACCAGGGATCAATTTTCCCGATCTTCCCCTGGTTGGGGTTCCTCATGTTTGGCGCTCTCACGGCGTTCGCGCACAAGAACATGAGAGCGGCGGGAAGGGAAAAGGAATATTTCGTTCGGCTTGCAGCGGTTGGGGCAGTGATCATCATCCTTGGGTCGCTCTTTGTTGATCTGCCGTCTCACATTCCGGGCATGTCGACGGCAATACGGTGCAATCCGATGTTCTTTGCATCAAGACTGGGGATCGTGTTTCTGCTTCTTGTCCTTTGCCGGCTGTATGCAGAGTGGAGGAAAACGGAGCAATCCTTTGTCCTCGACGTAAGCAAGGAGTCGCTCATGGTGTACACGGCGCACTTGCTCGTCATCTATGGGAGATTCTGGCAAGGCGCAAGTCCCGCATTTTACTATGGCGGCACATTCAGCCTGGTTCTTGCCTCCGTCGCGACCCTTGTGCTGGTTGCGGTGATGGTCCTCCTGGCAAAAGTCTGGGGGACGATAAAACAGAAGTCGATCCGGTCAGCCCGGGTTATTTCGTATGCAACCGGGATCATTGTCCTGGCGCTGTTTGTTGTCAGGGTGTATGGTTAGGCATCCAGCGTCGGATCGATTCCGACCGGTGCTCTTCAACCGAATGTTGTCAAGCAAACGCGGAGTGTAGATGGAAATTGTCATTGGCGTGCTCTTGGTTCTTATCACCGGCCTTCTCGTTGTTATCTTCCAGCGCCTGCGTGCGCAGCAGGAGCCGGAGGCCGCGCAGGCCGCGATACTCATCCAGCAGCAAATTGACTCGCTGCGCGGGGAAGTCAATTCAAGCCTCCGCAGCACATCCGATTCGCTGGGCCTCTCTTTGAAATCCACGCAGGACACCCTGTATCAAAGCCTGAAGCTGACGTCGGAAACGATGAACCAGCAGCTTAACGTCGTGACCGCCCAGCTGTCCAATGTCACTCAGCAGCTGCAAAACAACACCGGGCAGGTGGGGACGAGGTTGGATAACGCCGCGAAGGTTATTCAGGATGTCCAGAACAAGCTGGGTGAGCTTGGTCAGGCAACCCGTGAGATCAAGGAGCTAGGTCAGAGTGTTTCGAAGCTTGAAGAGATGCTCAAGGCACCGAAGCTCCGTGGCGGACTTGGGGAGCTGCTCCTTGAAGATCTTCTGAAGCAGGTGCTGCCCTTGAAATCCTACGACATGCAATATCGCTTCAAGAGCGGCCAGGCGGTGGATGCGATCATCCATCTCTCGGGTGGCAAGGTGCCGGTTGATTCGAAATTCCCGCTGGAGAATTTTCAGAAGATGCTCGAAGGCAAGACGGACCAGGAGAAGCGTGCTTCGTCACGGGCATTCCGGGCCGATGTCAAGAAGCATATCGACGCGATCGCCGAGAAGTACATCCTTCCCGACGAAGGGACGTTTGATTTCGCGCTCATGTATGTTCCCGCCGAGAACATTTACTATGAGATCATCATCAAGGAAGAGTCGGCAACAGACGAGGGGCTCTACACCTACGCAATCCAGAAGCATGTCATCCCCGTCTCTCCCAACAGCTTCTATGCGCATCTCGTGGTGATCGCGATGGGTTTGAAGGGACTTCAGATCGAGAAAAGCGCCAAAGAGATATTCCAGAGCCTTTCTCGGGTTGGATCAGATCTTCAGAAATTCTCAGAGACGTTTGAAACTCTTGGCAGTCAGTTGAACAACGCGAAGAACAATTTCGACAAGGCTGACAAACAGTTGAACAATCTCTCCGAGAAGTTCAAGACGATCCAGTCGTTGCCTGAAACGGCGGGACAGAAGCAGATTGAGACACTTGGAGGAGGATCGTAGGGCAGAGGGAGGAGAGTGGAGTACAAAAAAAAGTCCCCTTGCGGGGACTTTTTTGTTACAGAGAGGGTCTAGACACGAACGATGTTGTATGCACGTTTTCCTTTTTGTTCTTCCTTCAGTTCAAACTTGACAGTATCTCCCTGCGAAAGAACATCTCGGAATCCCGTATTCTTCACGTTGCTCTTGTGAAAAAAAACTTCATCGCCAGTCTCAGTCACGATAAATCCAAAACCCTTCGACACGTTAAAGAACTTAACCGTCCCATTGTTCATAGGTATTCAACTTCCCACGTTCGTGAGCGACTGAAAAAGAAAACCCCAGGAGAATATCTCACTGGGGTCGATTGGATCAAATGCGAACTTAGACCTTCTCTACGTTCGCGGCTTGCAGACCCTTCGGTCCCTGCTGGACATCGAACTGAACCTGGTCGCCCTCGTTCAAGGTGCGATAGCCTTCACCACGAATCGCCTTAAAATGGACGAAAACATCTTCGCCGTTCTGACGTGTGATGAAGCCAAAGCCCTTGGCTCCGTTGAACCACTTAACTGTTCCTTTTTCCATGGAACTTCCTTTCGGAAATGATGAATGTAGATGTACACGAGGCTACAAGCCGAAACGTTTTTGCGTGCTATGGATGGTTGTGATGCCCGGCCTCGTGAAGATCGGAAGGTCACGAAAAGAGGACATTGACAATGCATCTACAGCGACGACGCACAAGCTTGGCTACGTCTGCCCGTCGGAAACGAGGTCGCGCCTCCGACGAACTTTGAGGTGTACGTTAATTTGCACTACCAAGGTACGCGTAATCTCATTTATAAACAAGCAAATTTTGACAATCGAGAATGGGGGGCACGCGGTCTGGAAATGACTAAAGAATTTGAGTATATTTGCCGATGTACATTCGGAAGGATCGTGTAATTTCGTATCGTAATCTCGAATTCTAAGGGAAACTGATGAAATCTCTCAAGAGAATCGGCGTGTTGACGGGTGGAGGGGATTGCCCAGGGCTTAATGCCGTCATTCGCGGAATTGCCAAGCCCGCGATCTCCTATTTTGGCGCAACCGTTGTCGGGGTCCTGGACGGTTTCGAAGGTCTCGTCGAAGGCAGAATGCGGGAACTCGCTCCCCGCGACGTTTCCGGAATCGTTAACCTCGGCGGCACCATTCTTGGCACGTCGAACAAAGGAGATCCGTTCCATTTTCCTGTTGAGACCCCCCAGGGGATCGACATATTGGATTGCTCAGAGAACGCGATCCGCAACTACCGCGATTGGCACCTCGACGCACTGATCGCCATCGGCGGTGACGGGACGATGCACATCGTGGACAAGTTCACCGACCTCGGCCTGAACATGATCGGTGTCCCAAAGACGATTGACAACGACCTTTCCGCAACGGATGTCACATTCGGGTACGATTCGGCGGTAACGGTAGCGACCGAGGCGATTGACAGGCTCCACACGACTGGTTCAGCCCATCACAGGGTGATGATCATCGAGGTCATGGGACGCTATGCCGGTTGGATTGCGCTTGGTTCGGGCCTGGCCGGCGGTGCAGACGTCATTCTCATACCGGAAATTCCCTTTCACTGGGAGAAGATCTGCCAGCACGTCCTCAAGCGCGGCAAACATGGGAGCAAATTCAGCATCGTGTGCGTTGCCGAAGGGGCAAAATCGGCTGAGGGCGATCTTGTGGTGCGCGAAAAGGATTCGAAGCGGACAGATCCCGTGCGCCTGGGTGGGATCGGCGATGTGGTCGGCGCGAAAATCACAGAGATTACCGGCCTCGAAACACGCGTGACAGTCTTGGGCCATTTGCAGCGTGGCGGCAGCCCCACACCGTATGACCGTATACTTGCCAGCAAATATGGAACGAAGGCGCTCGAGCTCGCGTCGGAAGGAAAATTCGGCCATATGGTGAGCCTCCAGGGGAACGATGTTTCTTCCGTTCCTGTGAAGGAAGCAATCCTTAAACTTCGCACAGTCCCGCTCGATTCGCAGCTCGTCAAGGCTGCACGAGCAGTGGGGACATCCTTTGGTGACTGAGTCACCATCATTTCGTATATTCCAATGATAAGCCGCGGTCCTGTGGGGCCGCGGCTCTCCTGGACCCTGGTCCACTCACTTCTGTTTCACCGTTCTACAAATTCCCGACCATCGTAAGGGACGCGAGACTATGAAAGCAATTTCAGGCCTTCGTTTCGTTTTCCTCTGTATGCTGATCTCTGCGTGCAGTATGTACGCTCAAGAGAGCATCTTCAATGTCCGGCGGTTTGGAGCGTCAGGAAACAAGGCGGACAATGCGCAGCGCGCGATTCAGATGGCGATTGATTCGTGCGCGCACACGGGTGGGGGCATGGTATACTTGCCGCCGGGAGAATACAGCTCAGGCACACTGCATTTGCGGAGTCATGTGCGCTTTCATCTTGAGGCCGGTGCAATACTCTATTCGATCAAGGCGAAGGACGCCTTCGACAAGGATGCACTGCTGTACGGCGAGGACCTCGAGAACATCAGCATCGAGGGGCGGGGGACGATCGACGGCCAAAGTGCGTACGAATGGCGGCTGAACGATTTTCAGGACGATTTCATCCGTCCGAATATGGAGATGATGGAAGCGTTGGGAAAGCCCCTCATGCGTTCGTTTCCAAAAAAGGATCAGTACGGCAAGCTCATTCTCCTGCTGCGGTGCAAAGATGTTCGCATCACCGGGCTGTCCCTCGTTCGCTCCCCGTCGTGGACAATCCATCCGTACGGCTGCGAGCGGCTTGTAATCGACGGAGTGTACATTCGATCGAGTCTTCCTGAAGGAGTGTGGGCAGACGGCATCGATCCCGATGGCTGTAAGGATGTGAGGATTGCCAACTGCACAATTGAAACCGGCGATGATGCAATAGTCTTCTATTCCATGAACTGGTTTGGTCCGGCGCTTCCCTGCGAAAACATCACCGTGACGAACTGCCGCCTCTCGTCCGCGTCGAGCGCAATCAAGTTCTGCGACGGCAACATGAACTGCGTCCGTAACGTGACGATCGATAACTGCACGATCACGAACTCCAACCGGGGGATTGCGTTCATGGTCTTCGACGGAGGCTATGTCAGCGATGTTGTTCTATCAAATCTCACAATCGATTGCCGAAGGCACGACTGGTTTTGGTGGGGGGACGGAGATCCGTTTCACTTCAATATCAAGCGGCGGAGCGAAGTGCACAGGAATATGAAATTTGAAAACGAGCCTCCTGCGGGGTCGATACGAAACGTCCTGATCCGTAATGTTGTGGCACATGGCAAGGGGTCCAGCGGTATCAACGGTCATCCTCAAAGCTGGCTCGACGGGATTTCATTTGACAACGTGAAGCTGTTCATTGCCTCCGACACCGCTGCGCCGTACGACAAGACAGTCCATGCGTTCAGGATCCAGATGGTGAAGAACCTGAAGATCCGGGACCTTGAAGTGCACTGGGGTTCCCCCGAATTGAAGACGTGGCGCTCGGCCATAGCGTTCGAAGATATTCTCGGTCTTCAACTCGATAACTTCGATGGAGGACCGGCTCCCGGAGCGAAGGATGTTCCCGCGATTGAGATGAAGAAGGTTCGCGATGTGACGATCCGCAATTGCACAAGTCAGCCCGGCACATCGACGTTTCTTGCTCTCAAAGGGAAGGAATCGTCCAACGTGCTGCTCCTCGGTAACGACTTCAGAATGTGCGTCCATCCATTCGTTGTCTCGGACGGTGCGGTCCTTGGCAGCATTACAGAAGTGTACAGCCTCCCACCGGAGCAGAAATGATGAAAGCAGTCGTCTCGAACCCAGGGGTTTCCATGCGACAGCTCGAGATTGTGAGATTCGGCTCCACCGACGTCATGCAGATCAGGGAGGTCCCGATCCCCGTCCCTGGCGAAGGAGAGGTCTTGGTAAAAGTTCATTCAATCGGGATAAATTTCGCCGACATCTTCGCGCGGCAGGGATATTATCCGGGAATTCCGCGACCGCCGTTTGTGCCGGGTCTCGAATTCTCCGGCGTCGTTGCTGCCGTTGGGAGGAAGGTGCGATCGCTTCCGGCAGGAACGCGTGTGCTCGGGTTCAGCAGGCTGGGTGCCTACGCAGAGTTTGTTTGCGTCCCGGAATCGCACGTCACCAGGATGCCGCCGAAGATGACGTTCGATCAAGGAGCCGCGATCGGTGTGACGTTTCTGACGGCGTATCACGGGTTGCTGACGCTTGGTCACGTGAAGAAAGGGGAAAAGCTGCTCCTGCACGCGGCAGCAGGAGGTGTTGGAACGGCAGCGCTCCAGATCGCCAAGCACCTTGGTGTCCACGTGTTTGCGACAGTGGGTTCCGATTCGAAAATTGACGTTGTGCGAGAACTTGGCGCCGATTCCATCATCAATTATTCCAATGATGATTTTGCCGAACACATCCGAAGGGAAACCAATGGTACCGGAGTTGACGTCGTGCTCGATTCAATCGGCGGTCGCGTGATGCGCAAGGGCTGGGGGCTTCTGGCTCCGATGGGACGATACATACTGTTCGGTTTCGCCGCAGCGTCTGGCCCCAAAGGAATATCAAAGCTCAGGGCACTCACAGAGGCGGCGTCGGTCCCGGTCTTGTTTCCGGCCTCCCTCGTCTCGAAGAATGTCACATTCAGCGGATTCAATCTCTTTTTCCTTTTTGAAAAGACCGATTATCTGCGGCAGGCGATGAAGACCATGCTCGCCTGGTACCGGCAGGGGATTGTGAAGCCGATCATCGGCGGGACATTTCCATTCGAACGAATGGGCGATGCACACGCCTTCCTTCAATCCAGAAAGAGCATCGGGAAGGTAGTCGTTACGATCGAACAGAAGCCGAACTAAGTGGAGCAGAACGGCGAGTTCGCTCGACGCACACACTCCCGACTCCTGAACATGTTCGGAGGTTTCGTCTCTTGAAGGGCCCTGTCATTGATCCTGAGTTTTTGATCAAGGCATACTGCACGGGATATTTCCCGATGGCGGATAGCGCCGATGGAGCGATCAGTTGGTACTCGCCTGATCCCCGTGCGGTTTTCGAACTTGACAGGTTCCGGATTCCGCGCAGTCTTTCCCTGACGCTCAAGAAAACGCCGTTCGAACTTCGCGTCGACACGCAGTTCGAGCAAGTGATGAGATCATGCGCCGCGCGAAAAGAGACTTGGATTTCTGAAGAAATCATACAAAGTTATGCTCTGCTTCGATCTATGGGGTTCGCGCACAGCGTTGAATGCTGGCGGGGATCCGAGTTGGTCGGGGGATTGTACGGTGTTGCGATACGAGGAGCATTCTTCGGCGAGTCGATGTTCAGCCTCGCACGCGATGCATCGAAAGTCGCGCTTGTCGCACTTATGGACAGACTTCGCGAGCGCGGCTACGCACTCGTCGATACGCAATTCCTCACACCACATCTTGCGCGATTTGGGGCAAGAGAAATCACACGAGCAGACTATCTGATCAGACTCAGCGAAGCATTGACGAAGGAGTGCGTTTTCGTGCCGTAGGATTCATTCCGATCGACGGTTGATCGCTGGCCGTGGTCGGATTCTGATGCATCGGGTCGGCATGGAGGTATCACATGTTCTCGAAAAGCGTTCTCGGTTGGGTGGCTGTTGTGTTGACTACCTGCCTCGCCTCCCTCTGGGCTTTTTGGGGCGGGATCGAGAATTTTCATGAAGGATGGTACTTTACTTCCCTCTGGAAGAATCTTCTCCTTGCGTTCTTCCAGTATTGGATCTGGTCGATCACTTTCGTCGGCCTGGGAGCCGTTTCACTTCGCTGGCCGCGAATCGGCGCAACGATATTCATCCTTGCTGCAATCCTGGTGCCATCTCTCGGCATCCGGACTTCCGCCGCCATTTTCATCTTCGCCCTCCCGCTTGTGGGCATGGGTGTGCTCTGGTGGTTCGGTCGTCCTGAACCGCGGAAATGGGCTTATCGGGTTGTCGTCGGCATTCCGCTGCTCGCCCTTGTTGGGTTCAGCGTGGAGCCGGTGATCCGGATCTCCGGAAGGGTTGACGATGGGAACTATGGCGCCCGGATTATCGAAGGGAACGGAGTGAAACTGATGTGGGCTCCTCAAGGGCCCGGATGGCCGACAGGAGGCCCCCAGGTTCGGATGGGGACATGGTACGAGGCCCGGGACATTTGCAGCCATCTCAATGCCGAAGGGACTGCATTACTTGACACGGCCGTGAATATCTGGAGGCTGCCGACTGCCAATGAAGCCGCCCGTTCATTGGTTCGCCATGGATTGAACGCCGGCGGGACCTGGGATTCGGTTTCGCACACACCCTTGTACAGTGTCATGCCCGACAAGGAGTCGCCCCTGTGGAACGTCCACTCGCCGGTCATCTATTGGTGGACTTCAACAGAACTGAACGACTCGGTCGCTTTTCGTGTTGTTTACAATGGCTATCTCAACACGCTGCCGAAGAAATTGCGGGCCGGATATCTTGGGTTCCGGGCTGTCCGAACGGTTCCATAACCCCTGGCAAGCCGCTTCCGCATCGGCCAGGAATTCTGAATCAATCCACACTCAATAACTTCCGAAGGGGACGCGATGTCGTCAACATTCAACGTTCCGGTCATCACTCAAACCAACTTTGCCGGCCTCAAGCTTGTGAACAGGGGCAAGGTGAGAGACATCTATGATTTTGGGGACGCGCTGCTCATCGTAGCGACCGACCGACTGTCAGCCTACGATGTGATCATGGGAGAGGGGATCCCGTTCAAGGGGAAGGTGCTCACTCAGATTTCGGAGTACTGGTTCGAGCAGGTGAAGGAAGTCATTCCAAACCATCTGCTCTCCACCATTGAATACGATTTTCCGTCGGCCTGCAAACCGTACTGGGCGGATCTAAAGGATCGCTCGATGTATGTCAAGAAGACCAAGCCTCTTGCGATAGAGTGTGTCGTCCGCGGCTATATTTCGGGTTCGGGCTGGAAAGAATATAAGGATTCACAGCGGGTGTGCGGCATCAAATTGCCCGCCGGTCTCGTTGAATCACAGAAACTTCCGGAACCGATCTTTACGCCCGCGACGAAGGAAGATGTCGGGAAGCACGACGAGAATATCGATTTTGACCGCGCGGTGAGTATCGTCGGGGGTGAAATCGCAGAACGCGTCCGTGATGCTTCGATCGAAATTTACTCGCGTGCAGCAGCCATCGCCGAGAAAAAGGGGATCATCATTGCCGACACGAAAATGGAGTTCGGCATCGATGACAACGGGACACTCATACTTATCGACGAACTGCTCACTCCGGACTCATCGCGTTTCTGGCCCAAGGACAAGTATGCTCCCGGGAAGGGGCAGGAGAGTTTTGACAAGCAATACGTCCGGGATTATCTCGATTCAATCAATTTTAACCGCAAGCCTCCTGCTCCGCGGTTGCCCGAGGATGTCATTTTCAAGACTTCAGCACTGTACCTCGAAGCGCTGAAGAAACTGAGCGGCAAGACTCTTCTCTGAACGTTGCAACTCCTTCGCACATGAGCGACCCGCAATGCGGATTTCGTCTTCTCGAACATCCATCCGACCTTGGCATTGAGGCCTGGGGAATCACTATGGCGGAGGTGTTCAGGCAGTCGGCGTTGGGACTAATGTCGATCCTCGTCGATCGTGACTCGGTGGAGTTGCATGGAAAACATGCTGTTCGTATCACCGGGCGTGACCGGGAGAGCCTGCTCGTCCGATGGTTGTCGGAGATCCTGTATCTGTACGACGGCGAGCATTTCATAACAGCAGAAGTGGAGATACAGGATATTGAGGAAATGTCCGTCCGGGCTTTGCTGGGAGGCGAGCATATCGGTACGCAGAAACATCGGCTTAGAACCGATGTCAAGGCCGTGACGTACCATCAGCTGGCAATGAAGGAAGATGCTGGTCGGATTGTGGCGAGGGTGTTTCTCGACATTTGATATACGTTGTCTATTCTGTCTGAATACTGTCAACGAAAATAGCAGGAGGATAATCTGGAACCGCAATCATCCGGAAAGCCTGTGCGGGCCGCGTTAACAAGGTTCATCGGCAAGGGGAGACTTGAGTTTCTCTTCGACGGAATATTTGCCATTGCCATGACCATTCTCGTGCTGGAGCTCAAGGTGCCCGAGTTACAGGATCGCCATTCCGTGTCGGAACTCTGGAATGGAATAGTTGAACACGGTGCGACATTTTTCAGCTACCTGCTGAGCTTTGTGATGCTGGGGATGCTCTGGTTCAGACACAATGAGCAGTTCCATCATGTCACGAAAGTCTCACTGGGAATGCTGATGCTGCAGCTTGCGCAACTGGCACTGGCGGCTTTCTTTCCATTTTGCGCTGCGCTTCTGGGGCGCTACCCGACGAATCACCTGTCACAGGCCATCTATATTGGATGCGTGATGCTTTACATGTGGTGCGCGGCCTTCCACTGGATACGAGCACACCGCCTTGGAGTTCTCGGGGGAGAAATTGATGCTGCGAAATATCTCGAAGTGAGGAAACGCAACTTGATGGGAGCCGGGGTGCTGACAGTGATGTTCGTCGCGTACGGCGTGCAGGTGTTGGGACTCTGAGCTGCTCGGGCAGGGAACGAAGATGCTAGAAAAGCTGGATGAGTACCGGTATATCGTCCCAAAAACCTTTCGTGAGGGAATGCTCATCGAGGGCTTGATCTACGCAAGTCCAATGCTTATCAAGGCCATCGAAAACGACCTTACACTGACGCAGGTTGCAAACGTAGCAACACTCCCGGGACTTGTCGGTCGATCACTTGCCATGCCCGATGCGCACCAGGGCTATGGGTTCGCCATCGGAGGTGTGGCTGCCTCAGACATGGAGAAGGGGATCGTCTCGGCCGGCGGTGTGGGATTCGACATCAACTGCGGTGTGCGGCTGCTCCGGTCCGGCTTTCAGCTGGAAGATGTGAAGCCAAATCTCGACGCTCTTCTGAGTCAGATGTTCCGGGACATTCCATGCGGCACAGGGAAAAAGGGGATTGCCGGCGGACTTCCGATCAAAGAACTGGATAGAGTGCTGACGCACGGAGCCCGATGG
>DATJQB010000165.1:0-8759 GCA_035506075.1 Bacteroidota bacterium
CCGCCGAATGACTGATTTCTCGCAGCACCTTACGAGCCGCATTCCGTCTGCTGCTCTCTGCCTCCTCCCTTTCCCACCCACTTTCACTTTACAGTTTTGATGAGTACCATGTGTCCGGGATTGTTCCTGCCGCGGTGAAACAAGAACGAGGATTCCTGGAGTGCTCTATTGACAAACGCTGAAAGCCTGTTGCTTGGATTATCGCTTTCGCTTGATGCCATGGCTGTTGCGCTGGCGTTGAGCGCGGCCGGACATCTCGGGAACATTCGCGCCAGGTTCCGCATCGCGTTTCACTTCGGCCTTTTTCAGTTCCTCATGCCGGTCGCCGGTTGGACGATGGGCTCCCGAATTGAACCGTATATTGCAGCCTATGACCACTGGATCGCAGCCGGCCTCCTTTCATTTGTGGCCGTGAGGATGATTCGTTCGGCCGCCGATGGATCTTTGGCACCGGAATTCGGTGACCCGAGCCGGGGGTGGACGCTCATAACACTATCGACCGCGACAAGCATCGATGCACTCGCCGTGGGCTTTGGCCTCGCGGCACTTCGCATTTCCGTCTGGTATCCATGCGTCGTCATAGGCTTGACCACGTTGGCATTGTCGACGCTGGCTATTCTCCTTGGAAAAAAGCTAGGGAACAGCTTCGGAAAACGGGGACAGATCGTCGGCGGGATCGTGCTTCTCCTCATCGCGTTACAAATCATCCTTTCTCATCACACCTGATCGAACGTCGCTTCAGCACGATGGAAAGACTCCTGGATCGGAGTGACATAGCTGCCCCACGTTCGGAGCCTCCAACAGCACCCTGTTCCAAGTATCTTGAGGTTTAATGAGTAAATAGTACATTGTGGCATTACTCCCAAATGCCGAGCCTGTCAACAGCGGTTCGACCATCGCATTCACGAAGCATCTTGGATTGTTATTTTATGGATGGAAAGAAGGCCTCGTACCTCTTTGTCGGAGTCTGCATCCTTCTCGCTATTCTCCTGATTGCAGGTGTCATAAGCCCGCTGACAAGCGGGTTACTGTTTGCGGTTGCTCTCGTTGCCCTCGGCGGAGTTTCCGGAGGCTTCAGGAAGCAACCCCCAAAACAATCTGCGTGAGCCAGGACCCGAATCGTACTTTGCCGGCACAAAATGTTCTAATCGAACATTCGCACAAGGAGCCTCGCATGACAGAGACAATCCATTTCACACTCAATGGAAAATCCGTTCAGCTGACTGCCGATTCGGACCGGATGCTTCTCTGGGTGCTTCGCACCGATCTCGGTCTTACAGGCACGAAATTCGGATGCGGCGAAAGTTATTGTGGTGCATGCACTGTCCTTGTCAACGACATCGCCCTCCGCTCCTGCTCAACCCCCCTGAAATACGTGCAAGACAAAGAGGTTGTCACAATCGAGGGACTTGCACGCGGCGGCAAGCTCCATCCACTGCAGAAAGCGTTCGTCGATCATGATGCCCTCCAATGCGGGTACTGTACACCGGGCATGATCATGAGCGCTTATTCCCTTCTCAAAAAGCATCCACATCCCTCCGATGCGGAGATCATTGAATCGATGGACGACAATTTCTGCCGCTGCGGTGCGCATCCAAGGATTCTCCAGGCCATCCATGCTGCGGCAAAAGAAATGGGAGGAGGGCTCTGACATGAACAACGACCAGCGTACCGGACTCGAGTTCCTTGAGCAGCCGTCAGGCTCCGAAATCAGTCGACGCGATTTCTTCAAGGCGGCAGGCAGCGGGATTTTCCTCCTCTTCAACATCGGTGATTCAGTGTTCGCGGGACAGGAAGGCCAGGCACGCGGTCAGCGGGGCGGTCAGGCCGACTTCAACGCGTATCTCAGGATCGGTGAAGATGGGCGTGTCGCTTGCTACGTCGGCAAAATCGAAATGGGACAGGGCATCATCACATCGCTCGGTCAGATGCTCGCAGATGAGCTCGACGTGCCGCTCGAGTCCGTTGACATGGTGATGGGAGACACGGATCTCTGTCCGTGGGATATGGGAACGTTTGGATCGATGTCGACGCGGTCGTTCGGTCCGTCATTGCGCATGGCGGGAGCAGAAGCGCGTCAGGTTCTGCTCGAGCTCGGCTCCGACCATCTGAAGATTCCGGCAGCGCAGCTTGCGACCGAGAATGGATTCGTTGTGGAGACGGCGAATAAACAACATAAGGTATCCTTCGCGCAACTGGCACAGGGGAAGAAAATCGAACGCCGTCCGACTGGCAAGGTGAGTGTGAAGAAGCCGGATGAGTTCAGGATCATGAACAAGTCAGTTGTCCGTCGTGACGCCGAGGAAAAGGTCTCAGGCAAAGCGAAGTACGCGGGCGACATCCATCTTCCCGGGATGCTGTATGCGAAAATCCTTCGCCCTCCGGCTCTCGATTCCCGGCTTGTCAGCGTTGACGTCTCCGAGGCGAAAAAGGTCGACGGGGTCCAGCTTGTCCACGAAGGCGACTTCGTTGCTGTTCTGCACTCGTACCCCGACATTGCGGAGACCGCGCTCAAGAAAGTCGTCGCACACTATGACACTCCATCCTCCGATCTCAACGAGAAGACAATTTTTGAACATCTTCTCAAGGTCGCGCCCGCCGGCAAAGTGGTAGCAGGCGCCGGGGATTTGAAGACGGGAGAATCAGGCGTACGGAAGGTGATCGAGGCAACGTACTACAATGATTACGTTGCCCATTCACCCATGGAGCCGCACACGGCAGTTGCCGATGTCAAAGGAGGCAAAGCGACCGTGTGGGTCTCGACTCAGAACCCGTTCACCGCGAAGGAGGAGATTGCGAAGGAACTTGGGTTCGCTTCCGACCACGTCCGCGTTATTACGCCATTCGTCGGGGGCGGTTTTGGAGGGAAGACTCGGAACCTGCAGGCACTCGAGGCTGCGAAGCTCTCCAAGATCGTGGGTAAACCAGTCCAGGTCGCCTACACCCGGAAGGAAGAATTTTTCTATGATGCGTTCCGTCCGGCAGCCGTCGTAAAAATCAAATCCGGCGTGACGTCAGCAGGAAAGCTGGGGTACTGGGACTACCACGTCTACTTTGCCGGGGAACGCGGAACACAGATGTTTTACGAGATCCCGCATTACAGCACCGTTGCATATAACACAAACTGGGTTGGCGTCACGGGTTCTCACCCGTTCCTCACCGGGCCCTGGCGCGCCCCGGGAAATAACTCCAACTCATTTGCCCGAGAAATTCAGATCGATATGATGGCCGAACAAGCCGGGATGGATCCGATCGAGTTCCGGATGCAAAATATCTCGAACAAGAAAATGCTCGGCGTGCTGAAGGCGGCAGCAGACAAGATCGGCTGGAAGCCCGCCAAGTCCCCCAGCGGACGCGGATTCGGTGTTGCGTGCGGCGTCGACGCCGGGACGTTCGTCGCTTCGATCGCAGAGGTTGACGTCAACAAGTCGACTGGCGACGTACGTGTGAGACGCGTCGTCTGTGCCCAGGACATGGGCCTCGTGATCAATCCCGAAGGGGCGACGATGCAGATGGAGGGTTGCATCATGATGGGGCTCGGCTACACGCTCAAAGAGACCGTGAAGTTCAAAGGCTCGCAGATCCTGACAAGCAATTTCGACACGTACGAACTTCCGCGTTTTTCATGGATGCCGAAGATCGAAACCGTCATTCTGAACGACAAGAATGCGGACCCGCAGGGTGGCGGCGAGCCGGCAATTGTGGTGATGGGAGGATTGATCGCCAACGCGATCTACGACGCAACCGGCGTAAGAATGTATCACCTCCCGATGACACCTGAACGCATAAAGGAAGCTCTCGGGAAAGGATAGTCCCCTCCACCAACGCCAAAGACGGGCCGGATGACGGTGCCGCGGTTCCGGAATCGTCATCCAATCTCAATCTTCAAACCACATCTCCCCTTTTGTACGCCTACCATGGAGCGCGTCACTTTCAGGAATTCAAGAAATCTCTCGTTGGTCGGACACTACTATGACGCCCGGTCGGGTGCTGCGATTGTCTTTTCTCACGGATTTGCGAGCGACAAATCTTCCGACGGACGTTTCGACAGGATGGCGGAAGCACTTGAATCAGATGGATACCGCGTTCTTACTTTCGATTTCAGCGGTTGCGGCGAAAGCGATGACGACGTCCTCGACCTCTCTCATCAAATTGATGATTTGAAGTGTGCGATTTCTTTCGTACAGTCGAAAGGAGCTGAATCGATCGGACTGCACGGGCACAGCCTTGGCGGCCTTGTCTGCCTGAAGACGTCCTCACCTGGTGTCAGGGCCATGGTACTCACCGGCGCGCTGACAGACAGTATGAAGTACGACTGGACAAGCATCTATTCGGCCGGGCAGCTTCATAAGCTCGAGGTTGACGGGTATCTGTTGACGACAGACAGGTCCGGGAGGCAACGAAAAATCGGACGGGACATCCTTCACGAATTTGACAGGATCGATCAAAAAGAACTTCTGCAATCCGTCAAGTGCCCCGTTCTCCTCATCCACGGTAACGATCCAAACGATTGGGAGGAACTCGAACTTCTGAAACGATCCAGGAAGGGAATTCATATGCTTCCGGACCAATCGCGACTCGAAGTGATCGATGGAGCGAATCACGGCTTCCGGGGCCACTACGATCATGTGATAGCGCTGACACAGGAGTGGTACCGAAGGTTCATTGTGAAGGAGGAAGCAAGGAAGGCGAAATGTTGATCAAGGAACGGTAAACATGGAATGATGAACGAGCAATGTTGAACGAGCAATATTGAACGAGGATATCAAAGGAGAAGCACATGTCGTTGTACGTTCCATTTGAGAAGCGTTACGAATCGATGCGGTACAATCGTTGCGGCAGAAGCGGCTTGAAGCTTCCTGCCATTTCACTCGGACTCTGGCACAATTTCGGCGGCGTCGACACGTTTGAGACAATGCGGGACATCCTGCGCCGCGCCTTCGATCTCGGAATTACACATTTCGATCTTGCGAACAACTACGGTCCCCCGCCGGGCTCGGCGGAGGAAAATTTCGGAAAGCTGCTCCGCCAGGATTTTCTGCCGTTCCGCGATGAACTCATCATATCGACCAAAGCCGGCTATCTCATGTGGCCGGGCCCGTATGGCGAGTGGGGATCGCGCAAGTATATGCTCGCGAGCCTCGATCAAAGCCTCAAGCGAATGGGGTTGGAGTACGTCGATATCTTCTATCACCATCGTCCCGATCCCGAGACCCCGATCGAAGAATCGATGGCTGCGCTCGACACCGCCGTTCGAAGCGGCAAGGCGCTCTACGCGGGCATTTCCAACTACCCGCATGATCTTGCCCGGAAGGCTTCGGCCATCCTGCGCGAATTGGGGACTCCCTGCCTCATCCACCAGCCCGTCTATAACATGTTCAACCGATGGGTCGAGAGCGATTTGCTCCGGACGCTCGAAGAAGAGGGAATCGGCTGCATCCCCTTCTCGCCGCTTGCCCAGGGACTCCTGACCGACAAGTATTTGCACGGCATTCCTCAAAACTCAAGGGCAGGCAAACCGCACGGATTTCTTCGCCCGCATCAGGTGACAGAGGATAAACTCGCGAAGGTCACGAAGCTGAACGAACTCGCCAGGGAACGGAATCAATCACTTGCTCAGATGGCGCTGGCGTGGATCCTGAGACACCGGCAGATTACTTCTGCGCTTATCGGGGCAAGCAGCACGGCGCAGGTTGACGACGCTGTGGGGGCACTGAAGAACCCGACGTTCTCAGGGGAGGAGCTGCAAATGATCGATCGTATCCTGGCTGCAAGCTGAGAACATCTGTACTCGTAACAAACTCAAAGCACCGTACAACAACAAGGGGCAACACAAAGGGAGGAATAGTATGGCTACAACGATTGATAATCTGAAGGAAGCGTTTGCCGGCGAGAGTCAGGCGAATCAGAAGTATTCCAATTTCGCGAAGAAAGCAGAGCAGGACGGTTTCAACAATGTTGCAAAGTTGTTTCGGCTTGCGGCGGAAGCGGAAAAGATCCATGCCGAGGGACACCTGAGAGCACTTGACGGGGTTGGCTCCACAGCAGAGAATCTCCAGGCGGCGATTGCCGGCGAAACCTATGAATTCACCAAGATGTACCCGCCGATGTTGAAGCAGGCGGAAGCAGATGGCCACAAGGCGAAACGAATGTTCGCCTATGCCGTTGAGGCTGAAGCGGTTCATGCAAAACTCTACACCATGGCGCTCGAAGCAGTGAAGCAGGGCAAGGACCTGACCGGTGTCGAGTTCTACCTCTGCCCCGTTTGCGGGTACATCGAAATCGGCAAACCGACGAGCGCGTGCCCGATATGCGGCACCAAAGCAGAGAAATTCACCACTATCTAGCGGCTGCGAACATACGTTTGGGATCCGCCTGCCTTCCTCCCCGGAATCAGCAGGCGGGTTCTCACCATCGATGAAGAGCGCTCAACAATCGACGACCACCGATCAAAGGCGGAAAAGATGGCGACCCGTTTGAAGAACATCCACAATGCGGAGCACTACACGTGGGGCGGCGTGTGCGACGGGTGGCGGCTCCTCGACGGGGCTGATCTGTCGGTCATTCAGGAGCAGATCCCGCCTGGACACGGAGAAGTGAAGCACGTTCATACGACCTCCCGCCAGTTCTTCTACGTGCTCAGCGGTGCTCTTCAGATTGATGTCGGGCCGGAAAGCCTCCGTCTTGATGGAGGTGATTCGCTCGAGATACCCCCTTCAATCCATCACAAAGTCTGGAACCCGTTTCAGGACACCGCTGTGTTTCTCGTCGTTTCCTCTCCTTCGACGAGGAACGATCGAATCAATCTCGAATAGAAGATCCGGTTTTCAAGACCGGGTCTCGCAGACATCGCATCAGGGCGAACTAACCGCCTTTGTCATTCCCGAACGCATAACGAAGGGGCAATCCAATGCCGATCGACGATGCTTCCTCATCCCGCCAACGGACATTCAACCGACGATCCTTTCTCAAGACCGGCCTAACAGGCGGGGTCGCTGTCGCCGCGCTCCCTGCAATCAGCCTGGCGAACGAACTGGATTCCGGCCCGACCGAGCCGAACGTGACGTCGTTTTCACTCAACGAAACAACGATCGCGGATCTTCAGAAAGGGATGAGCTCCGGAAAACTGACGGCAAGATCCATCACTCAAGAGTACCTCGCGCGGATTGGAGCAATCGACAAGAAAGGCCCGGCGATCAATGCAATCATCGAACTGAATCCCGATGCGCTGAAGATCGCGGATGAACTGGACAAAGAGCGGAAGGCGCACGGGCCACGCGGACCACTCCATGGCATCCCTATGCTCATCAAGGATAATATCGACACAGCGGACAAGATGTCGACGACGGCGGGATCGCTTGCACTTGTAGGATCGAAGCCTCCTTCTGATTCGTTTGTTGTGCAGCGTCTTCGTGCCGCCGGAGCGATCATCCTCGGGAAGACCAATCTCAGCGAATGGGCAAACATCCGTGCCGGGCGCTCAACGTCGGGCTGGAGCGGTCGGGGCGGATTGACGAAGAATCCCTACGCGTTGGATCGGAACTGCTCCGGCTCGAGCTCGGGAACCGGAGCCGCGGTCGCAGCGAATCTCTGCACCGTCGGTGTCGGAACGGAGACAGACGGCTCGATCGTCAGCCCTTCTTCAATTTGCGGTCTCGTCGGCATCAAACCCACAGTCGGACTCATCAGCCGCACAGGCATCATTCCGATTTCCCACACGCAGGACACCGCCGGTCCGATGGCGCGGACAGTGCGCGACGCAGCAATTCTTCTTGGCGCCCTCGCCGCGGTGGATCCCGATGATGCTGCGACCCTGGGCAACCAGCGGAAGGCAGTCGACGACTACACACAGTCCCTTGATCCCAATGGATTGAAGGGTGCACGCCTCGGAGTTGTGCGACGATATTTCGGGTTTCATGAAGGAGTGGACGCGCTCATGGACCGTGCGTTCGAAGTGCTGAAACAGCAAGGTGCCATCATCGTCGATCCGGCGGATGCCGACTCCCTGGGACAGCTTGGGGATGCCGAGAGCATCGTCCTCCAGTACGATCTCAAAGCCGACCTTAACGCATACCTGGCACGTTTGGGCCCGGGCGCTCCCGTTCACACACTTCAGGAGATCATCGCATTCAACGAGAAGAACAAGTCGACGGAAATGCCGTACTTTGGTCAGGACGTCTTCGTCAAATCCCAGGCGCGTGGGCCACTGACGGACAAGGAGTACGTTGAAGCTCGCGAAAAGAATCTGCGGCTTTCCAGGAAGGAGGGGATTGACGCGATCATGGAGAAGCATCAGCTCGATGCCCTTCTTGCTCCGACCGAGAGCCCGGCATGGGTCAGCGATCTCGTCACCGGTGATCATTTCCTTTGCAGCAGTTCGACCGCCGCGGCCGTTGCCGGCTATCCACACATCACCGTTCCCGCGGGTTTCATCTTCGGGTTGCCAGTTGGAATCTCGTTCTTCGGTCGTGCCTGGAGCGAGGCTACGCTCATCAAGCTGGCGTTTGCGTTCGAACAGGCGAGCATGTATCGGAAGTCACCCCGGTTCCTGCCAACAACCATTACAAAAGTCTGAGGAAATAATTGATGAGAACACTCCGTCAACGCTCCTCCCATATGAACACCATGAAGCAGCTTGTTGCTTTTCTGTTCGTTCTGCTTTGCTTCATGCAGATCCAATCAGCGTACAGTCAGCAGCCTGCGCCGGCCGTCACGTGGGAAGGATTTCAGTGGCTCATCGGCGAGTGGGTTGGCGAGGG
>DATJQB010000166.1:0-8385 GCA_035506075.1 Bacteroidota bacterium
GCCCGCAATGCCATCGATGGTCTGAGGGCGAAGGATCTTGGAGCAGGACCATTGCGAGTCAAGCACCTGAAACCCGGCGATGAGTTTCATCAATCCGCGGTGAATCGTGGCGGCGAAACCGTACACGGCGGTGCCAAAACCATGTATCGTGGAGATCCCGGACCCAGGGGGGCCGGTGCAATTCGACGCGGGGGGAAGAGAGGATCCTGAGGCCGGGCTGCGGTTCCGGTACGATTTGACGGACGCGGCTCTACCGCGGAGTGGCCTTGGTCTCTCGATCCGGCAACGTGCCACAGTCTGATCTCACCTGGCGGCGGTTGCGGGGAACTGTCCGCTGTCTGCTGAATGCTGTCATCTGCTCTTAGAGCGCGGTTTCATCAGGAGTCAACAGCAATGAACTCACGAAATGAAGTTATCTGGGCGGTCCAGATCATTGAGAATGGCGAGCGGAAGATCGTTCTTGATCACTTGCGACACTCCACGCCTGAGGAGGCAAAGGACGCCGCCGCGGCGCACCTGGGAATTCCATGGAAAGAGCTGGAGCGCCGCGGGGCCACGCTCATCCAGCGGGACAAGACCCTCTTGCACGAGGACGAGCCAACAGGGGAGTAGCCAGAGGTTCCGGAATCGATTCATCCCCACCGACTGATCCTTCCATGTCCTTCCATTTCTGAATCCCGTGCAAGTTGTTTCGTACCCGAATGCTGCCTCTAGATCCCCCTCTGCGTCAACGAACCCCGAGATTCCTACTTCCTAAAATCTACTAATCCTGACCTGCCTCTACATCTAGCTGAATCAGCCGCAGGGACGAATCGATTTCCAGCCGTCGGCGATGTGGACCCTCTCCAGCAGAGCTTGACTGGAAAATACGATTTTCAATCGATTGCAAAAAAAGGCCACGGATCTCTTGACATTTGTTCGAGAGAATCTATATTGCAAACGATTGTGGTAACGATTGTGGCAACGATTGTGGGAACGATTGTAGCCAAACCTGCCAGCAGTCCATGAAGCACTCACCGAATCATGTCACGATCGTCGATATCGCTCGCGAGCTCGGGATCTCCCCATCGACCGTCTCACGCGCGCTGATCGACCATCCGGACGTGCGGAACGAAACCAAAGAACGCGTTCGCCGGCTTGCCAACAAACTGCGATACGTCCCCAATCCTATTGCGCAGAGCCTGAAGAGCAATCAGACACGGACGATCGGCGTCATCGTCCCGGAAATCAAGCACGACTTCTTTTCCTCGGCGATCAGCGGCATCGAAGAGGTCGCCTATCAACAAGGATACACGATCATTCTGTGCCAATCGAATGAGAGCTTCGAGCGGGAAGTGGTCCATACCAATCTCCTCATGCATCACCGCGTCGCAGGCCTCCTCGTTTCCATTTCCCAGAACACCGTCACCGGCGCCCACTTCCGCGATCTCCTCAAACGCAAAATCCCGCTCGTCTTCTTCGACCGCGCCTGCGAAGACGTGCCCGCGAGTAGAGTCATCATCGATGACTACAAAAGCGCATTTGATGCCGTGTCCTTCCTTGCCTGCAAGGGCTACAAGATGATTGCGCACTTCGCGGGACCGAAGGAGCTCGACATTTGCCGGAAGCGGCGGGACGGCTATTTCGACGCCATGAAGCGCGCGCATCTCGATATCAGAGATGATCTGGTGCGGTATGGGGGAATGCATGAGGACGACGGTTATGCGTCGATGGGAGCGCTGATCAAGGAGGGTCTGGTCCCCGATGCGGTCTTCGCCGTGAACGATCCCGTGGTCATCGGGGCGTACCAGAAGATCAAAGAGTCGGGTTTGCGCATCCCGCATGACGTCGCGCTCATCGGCTTCTCCAACAACAGAATCACGAGTCTCGTCGACCCGCCGATCACGACGGTGAACCAGCCATCGTTCGAGATGGGGAAGATGGCGGCGCAGGTGCTCATCGAGGCGATCGGCCAGCAGAGGATCGACGACCAACCGAAGACTATCACGCTTGACACGGAGTTGCTCATCCGACAGTCGACGTAGGGATCACCATCTTTCTCAGGAGGAACATCATGCGTCTTCTTACTACTTCCCGCTGTGGCGTCGTGATCTTTACCATGGTCGTTGCACTTCTCGTGGCGTGGAACGCCGCCGATGCGCAGGGATCAGGGACGCTTATGGGGCGCGTTGTCGACAGCAAGACCGGCGATGCCCTCGCGGGGGCGAACCTGGTCATCTTGAACACGACGATGGGGACCGCCGCCGACATCGAAGGGAGGTACGCTATTCGTGGCATCCCCGCCGGGAAGTGGACGGTGCGTGCCTCGATGATCGGCTATGTTGCCCTGACGCGCGATGTCGCGATCGTCGCGGACTCGACCCTGACCATGACCTTCGCGTTGGACATGCAGACGATCGAAGGCAAAGAGGTGGTGGTAACGGCACAGGCGCTCGGCCAGCAGTCGGCGATCGAGCAGCAACTGGGCTCGAAGAACATCGTCAACGTCGTTTCGTCCGCCCGCATTCAAGAGCTGCCGGACGCCAACGCCGCAGAGTCCGTCGGGCGGTTGCCGGGCGTGTCGCTCCTGCGTTCCGGCGGTGAGGCGACGCAGGTTGTCATTCGAGGGCTCCAGCCGCAGTATAACTCTGTCACAGTGGACGGCGTGTCCCTTTCCTCGAATGATGGGGGCAGCGTCACCACGAGCGGGATCTATGCGACACCGACCAATACGCCTGGGGGCCGGGCGGTGGACCTCAGCATGATTTCGTCGAGTTCGTTGGAGGGGATCGAAGTGTATAAAACCATGACGCCTGATATGGATGCCGCCGTTTTGGGAGGGACAGTGAACTTCACCTTGCGGGAAGCCAGGGGGAATGGTTCAGGTGGTCCGGCGTACTCGTTGCTCGCACAAGGGGGGTACAACGATTTGATGAGCGCATACAATGTCTATAAGTTCGTCGGGAGTGCGGAGCAGAGGTTCTCCGACGATAATTTCGGCGTGCTTGTGCAGGGAATCGCCCAGAAGCAAAATCTCACCTCCGATCAGCTCGGTGGAGTCTACTACGCGCTTTTTCCGGAAAGCCACCCCAATGATGTGAGTCTCGGAAGCCTGGTGCTGACGTTTGCCCCGACAGATCAGCGGAGATATGATGGAACGGTGACCCTGGACTACCGGTTGCCGAATGGGAAAATCACCCTGCTGAACCTGGTGAGCTACGGGAAGTCGACGAACGAATCGCACAGTGAAACGTATGACCTCGCCGGCTACGGGAACGATGTCCAGTTCGGGACCCAGCTGTCCACGAATCAACTCCACGTGGCAACGAACATTCTGGAATTCGATCAGTCGCTCGGGGCGTACCAACTGAAGGTGAAGCTCTCCAATTCCTATTCAGATAATCGCACGCCGAACGGCTGGAGAGTGTCATTCCAGCAGCTGGGAGCAACGACCACCGGCATCCCGAGCAATCTCGATCCTCAAGTGATCGCCCACCTGGCCCAGGACTCGACGAAGACCGACCAGATGTATTGGGCGGGGAATTCCACGTGGAGCAGTTTCAACAAACAGAACGACATGCAGGGGTCCGTCGACCTGGAAACGAACGTCCAGTTGTCGGACCTGATGTCCGTCACCCTCAAGGCCGGAGGGCAATACAAGTACACGACCCGCTACTACAATTTCGACGATGGCTTCGGCAATCTCTTCGGCGGAAATGCAACCGGATTCCGGCTATCGATCGTTCAAGACCTTCCCTGGCTGACGAAGGCGCCTTACAATTTCGACCCGACCGGCAACCTCCGGTTCCCGATGCTCGGCTTCTTCGACCCTCATATGAACTTCGGGAAGTTCCTCAAGGGCGACTACGCGATGTATTCCGGCGTGACGACGGATGCCCTTGACCAGATCATGAATGCCGTCAAAGGTCTCGGTGCAGCAATCACGCAACCGCAGACGGTCCCCAGCTATACGCCCGATCTCTACAGCTCGATTGCCAGTGACTATTCGGGCAATGAATTCAGAAGCGCGGAGTATCTGATGGGAACGCTGAACATCGGCCCGAGCATCACCATCATGGCGGGCGTTCGCTATCAGGGACTCAAAACCACATACACTGCTGCTCATTTCGACGGCAATGCCGATGCAACGAACCCGTATCCCTTCCCCCTGAACTACACAGAGGTCACGAAGGACGAGTATCACGGCTATTGGCTTCCCGATTTCAGCGTAAAATATGATCCGCTGGAATGGCTGACATTCCGCGCTTCGTATTCCAGTACGCTGGCATACCCGGACTTCAGCATGATTGTCCCCCGGCAGGATGTGTCCAGCAACAGCGGCCATTTTGTCGTGTGGAACAACTTTGCCTTAAATCCGGCTCGATCTCAGAACTACGACTTTCAGGTGGCCGTCCATGACAATACGGTGGGACTGCTCGCTGTCAATCCCTTCCTGAAGAGGATCTACGATCAACTCTTCAACCAGCAGACGTTCATCAGCGATCCGTCGCGATACCCCGGCCTCCCGAGCTATACCAAAACCTTCTCGCTGTCGACCTACATCAACAATCCCAACCGTGTTGATGTCTATGGTGTCGAGGCCGAGTGGCAGACACACTTCTGGTATCTCCCGGGCGTCTTGAGCGGGATCGTCCTCAATGTCAATTATACGCACATCTTCTCCAGCGCCTACTATCCCTACAGCCTTTCTGTTCGATCACCCGTCTACCCCTTCCCGACCGTGCACATTGACACGAGCTACAACGACAGGCTGATTCAACAGCCCAATGACATTGTCAATCTTTCCATCGGATTTGACTATGCCAAGTTCTCCATCCTCGCCTCGATGATTTACCAGGCGCAAGTGTACAGCGGCACCAACTTCCTGAATTCTCTCCGCTCCGACAAAACGAAATACCTGCGATGGGATCTGTCCGTGAAGCAGGGCCTGCCGGTGCCCGGCCTCGAGGTGTTCCTCGATGTCAATGACCTCAACAGCGAGGCGGACATCTATAACATCCGAGGCTCCGGTTTCCCGACTTCGGAATCTAACTACGGGTTGACGGCTGATCTTGGAATCCGTTGGACGCCTGAATGAGCAATCTACTCACGAACGAAAGAGAAAGGAGGGACCGCATGAAGGGGACATTCCCGTAACTGCACATCTGTGAGCCCGCCGCAGTCCTAATGAGGATCGGTTGAGGATGAAGGAAATTGAAGTTGCAACTTCTACCGAAAGGAGTGAAGTCATGAAGGCAATATCTACCCTGCTGTTGTTAAGCGTTGTGGTGGCCTTATGCATGCTGCCGTCACCTTCGCGCGCCGCGGCGCCCGATACCGTGGTCATCGCGGCCCTGCCGATTGGCAATCTCAACGAGGTCATCAATGCGGACACCACCGCTTCGGGCTTTGTCAAACCCAATACGGTCTTTCTGCTCAAGCCCACAAGCGCTCTCGATACGGTGTATTGGATGAACGGCCCGATCGTCGTGAAAGGGAGCGTAACGATCGTGGGATATCTCAATCCGACGACCGGACATCCGCCGTATGTAGCCCCTTCGATTGCACCCGACAACTCCTCGATTGGCTACTTCTTTGGCCCGCAAGGGAATGACACCCTTACCCTGAAAGGGATTTATTTCTCAGGGACACGGACAGATAGCCTCGCATTCACGGGACGCTTCGTGTCTCCGTCCGGCGACAACAATGTGTTCGTGTTTGACCACTGCATCCTGGAAAATATCTCGGGCGCCGGGACGCCGAACCTCTTCGACACATGGAATCACGATCACAACAGCTTCTATGTGACAAACTGCGAATTCAGGAACAACCAGGATGACAATCCGCAGAACCCCGGCTTCGCGTGGATCGACCCGGGAACCTACCCGTGCGATACGGCGAAGTTCTACAACAACACGTTCTTTCTTACCGGAGGATACATCCTCGGCTCATCCGGGTACGGCTGCACCTATCTGGATTTCCAGCACAACACGATCTTCATGACGGGGCAGGGAGGAGCGTTCGACCTGTATCAGATGTTCAACGTGGTCATCAAGAACAACATCTTCTACAGTGTGTCGTCGGCGGCCTACCCCGACAGCTGGTACAACAACGTCCCCGGAAGCTGGGGATCGTCGGTGATTCCCATCGACTCATTGCGCAGCCTCGCCGCGGCACCGTACAACATGACCGAAGCATCCCGGCACATCACGATCACCCACAATGCGTATTTCTGGCCGTCGACGATCGTGAATAAATGGAATGCCCTCAATACCGCCGGGATCTCGGGGATCACGCCGCTTCGCCCGCCGGATTTCGTCAATACCCAGCCGGGAATGCTTACGAACAAAACGGCGTGGCCGTTCATCAATGTCGCGAGCAATGACAGCGTCGACCCTGGTTTCAACGCGGCGCTTGTTTCTCTTTCCGCAGGACGAATGGCGACTTTTGTCGATACGCTGTGGCACAACAACCAGTCGGGCAAGGGTCTCCGCCCGTACGTGTATCCGCTCTATGATCCCCCGACATGGGACGGCGTTGCCAGCAACTGGAAGACGACGCAGGGCTATCCCGTGCCGGAAAACCTCGCGTATTCCAACACTGCTCTGCAGAGCGGCGGCAGCGACGGCTATGCGCTTGGCGACTTGAACTGGTTCCCATCGCAGCTCGCCACGTGGAAGCCGACCAGCGTCAACCCGACGAATACCGGCGTACCGCTGGAATTCACGCTGAGCCAGAACTTCCCGAATCCGTTCAACCCGACGACACAGATCGCCTTCTCGCTGTCGAAATCCAGCAACGTCGAACTGAGGGTGTTCAACATGCTCGGTCAGGCCGTCGCCACCTTGGCAAAGGGCACCATGGCTGCAGGGCAGCACATCGTGGCATTCGATGCACACAATCTCGCAAGCGGGATCTACTTCTATCGTCTCAACGCCGGCCAGAATGTGTCAACGATGAAGATGGTCCTCATGAAGTAAGTGCTCCGTTACACCTTCTCTTCGCCTCCGTGGAGAGAAGTTCCCCGTGCCTGCAAGCTATCGTGGCTGCAGGCACGGGCGTTGTTTGAGCCATCACACTCTCGCTATGGCAATCGGATCTTCGAAAGCCTTGAAAACAGCCTTCATCGCTCGCCGTCGTTGTGCGTTGCTCGTGATCGCCTTCTTGATGGGTGCCATGCGACTCTGCCCTCAAACGTCAGAGCCGGCAGACCACCCCTTTACGATCGATGCCACGAGAATCCCGCAACCTCCTCAGATGGGCTACCTTGAAATGGGCAGCACCGATGCAGGAAGGTGTCCGGACGGGAGCATCCTTTCGGTGAACAGCCGCTACCTCGTGTTGGATGGCAAACCGTGGCTTCCGGTGATGGGGGAGTTCCATTTCAGCCGCTACCCGCAGAAGTACTGGGAGGAAGAAATCCTGAAGATGAAGGCTGGGGGAGTCGACATTATTTCCACCTATATATTCTGGATCCACCACGAGGAGATTGAAGGAGAGTTTGACTGGTCGGGCCGGCGAGATCTTCGCGCGTTCGTCAAACTGTGTGCAAAGCACGGGATGTATGTCGTTGCACGCATCGGACCGTGGGCACACGGCGAAGCGCGGAACGGCGGATTTCCGGACTGGCTTCTCACCAAAGGACCGACGAGGCTCAATGATTCCACCTTCCTTTTCAATGTGCGAAGGTTCTACAGCGAGATCGGAAAACAGCTTACGGGCCTGCTCTGGAAACATGGTGGTCCGATCATCGGTGTCCAGATTGAAAATGAATACTCGAATCGTTCGCCGAACGGCGGAGAGGCATATCTTCTGAAGCTGAAGGCCCTGGCAATCGAAGCGGGACTGGATGTGCCCCTCTACACGATCACAGGATGGGACAACGCGGTGATTCCACCGCGCGCATTCGTTCCTGTGTACGGAGGCTACCCCGATGAGGCCTGGTCGGGCAGCACACACGAGCTTCCGCCGGATCCGCAAGGAGTCTTCCAATTTCACGTAACGACGCCGGTGGGAACAGCGGGGATCATGCAAGGGCCGGTCTCCCCGTCGCCGGACAGCGAGGCTTCGCACTACCCGAGATTCACGGCGGAGCTTGGGGGAGGGATGGAGGACACGTATCATCGGCGCGTTGTTATTTCGCCGGACGACGTTGCTTCGATGGCCCTCAGTGCTCTCGGATCAGGCGTGAACCTCCTGGGGTACTACATGTTTCACGGAGGGACGAATCCCGACGGAGCGCTGACGACCCTGCAGGAATCGCAGGAGACGGATTATCCGAATGATGTCCCCGTGAAGTCCTACGACTTCCAGGCGCCGATCGGGGAGTTCGGACAGATGAACGGCGCTTTCAGAGATCTCAAGGTTATCCATCAATTCATTCGCGACTTCGGATCCGATCTCGCC
>DATJQB010000167.1:0-25477 GCA_035506075.1 Bacteroidota bacterium
ACGAGCGACGAAGTTGAAAAACTCATGGTGCGAAGCATGACAGCCGACGTTCAGGTGATGAGCTGCAATGCAATCACTGCCGATGGGAAACTCATCAATGAAGATGGTCGTGGTAACCGGGTTGCCGGGTTGATCATCGGACCCAGGAAAATCTTCATGCTCGTCGGTGTCAACAAGATTGTGTCGTCAGTTGAAGACGGCATCAGGCGCATCCGTGAAATTGCCGCACCGTTGAACTGCGTAAGGCTCGGACTCGATACTCCGTGCGTCCACACAGGATTTTGCGACGATGAGAACTGTCACCCGCCAGCCCGTGTGTGCAGCCAGCTCACGATCATCGAATCAAACAGAACCAATGACAGACTGAATGTCTTCTTTGTCGGCGATCAACTCGGGTATTGATCGATTTGTGCCTCCGTCCTGATCAGCAGTGACGGAGGCACGGTTGCTCAGCTTTCTCTTTGCACCGCGGAATTCTTGTTGACCATCGCATCGGGGAGTCATCTGGCCCCGCAAAGGCCGCTTCCTTCAATCATCCCAAAATCCCTTCACACCGTTCCAGGTCTTCCCTAAATCCGCAACAAGGGGATTGACTTACCACAATTGGGAATACTCGCCGGCTGGCAGATTCTCCTATGTGCGAATTTGGCAAAAACAGCCAGTTATGGTCGGCATACAATTTGTGCCATCTGACAAAATTCTTAACTGCAACAAGAGGATTCTGTCTATGGCCCAAGTGGCAGAGCAAACCAAAAAAGCAAAGGGAAGCGTGGTAATCGCAGCAGAACGGTGCAAAGGCTGCGGTTTCTGCGTAGAGTTTTGCCCACCTCAGGTACTGGAGCTTTCCACAGAGTACAATTCCAAGGGATATCATACACCGATTCTCGCAAAAAAGGATCAGTGCACTGGTTGCGATATCTGCGGAATGGTATGTCCTGATTTTGCCATCTACGGATACATCATGAAGAAAAAATCCAAGGAGGTTTGATCGTGCACGCGGATCCAAAAGGAGTTCTTACCGGACCTCATTTCATCGACGGCGACCACGCGTGCAGTGAGGGTGCGATCGCAGCGGGTTGCAGGTTCGTAGCCGGCTATCCTATCACTCCATCCACGGAAGTGGTCGAGCGGGTCGCAGAACGTTTTCCGTTCGTCGGCGGTGTGTTCATCCAGATGGAGGATGAAATTGCTTCTTCGATTGCGATTCAGGGAGCTGCGTGGGGCGGGAAGAAAGTGATGACCGTGACTTCCGGTCCCGGGTTTTCACTGATGATGGAACACATTGGTCTGGCGGCAATGACCGAAACGCCATGCGTCTTTGTGGATGTGCAGCGCGCCGGTCCGTCCACCGGTTTGCCCACGATGCCGGCACAGGGAGATATGATGCAGGCCCGCTGGGGGTCGCACGGCGACTACCAGATTATCGCCCTGTGTCCCAACTCGCCGCAGGAATGCTTCGATCTCACAATCCACGCATTCAATCTTTCCGAGCGCTATCGTGTGCCCGTGATGATGATGATGGACGAATGTGTCGGACATATGATCGAGCGTGTCGTGATCCCGCCGGCAGAACAAATCGAGGTGATCGACCGAAAAAAGTATGACGGGCCGAAAGAGAATTTTAATGCCTTTGAAGCTGGCCGCGACATGGTCCCGATGATGGTCAAAGCCGGGGATGGTTACCGCATTCATGTTACCGGACTGACGCATGATGACAAGGGCTATCCCAACATGTCTGTTGGGGCACAGGGAAAACTTGTCCAACGATTGATGGACAAGATCCGCCTCAATGCCGACGACATCATCATGTACCACGAAGAAGATGTGGAAGGTGCGGATGTTGTTGTGGTGACGTTTGGCATAACGTCCCGGACGGCGATTCCGGCGATTGAGCAAGCAAAGGCAAAGGGGCTGAAGGTCGGTCACTTGCGCCTCGTTGTCGTATGGCCGTTCCCGGAGAAGAGAATAAGGGAGATCGCTGCGAACGTGAAATCGATCGTCGTCCCTGAGCTGAACATGGGACAAATTGTGTATGAGGTGGAGCGTTGCGCAGCCGGAAAGTGCACAGTGGTTTCCGTGCCACATGCCGGCGGAACCGTGCATCAGCCGAAGGATATCTTGTCAGCGATTGAGAATTCATTGCGAGGAAGGTGATCATGCCGGAAGAACTCTACGAAATCGAAGCAACGATTCCATCGAATCCGATTGAAGAATACCTTCGCATGGACCGGATGCCGCATATCTGGTGTCCGGGATGCGGGATCGGCACGACTGTCAATTGTTTCGTCCGGGCGCTGCAGACGAGCGGACTGGACCTCGACAAGGTCGCCGTTGTATCCGGCATCGGATGCACGGGGCGTGTCGCCGGCTACATGAATCTTGATTCATTCCACACGACGCACGGCAGGGCGATCCCGTTTGCGACCGGATTGAAGCTTGCGAACCCGGAGCTCAAGGTTGTCGTCTACAGCGGTGACGGAGATCTCACGGCCATCGGCGGCAACCATTTCATCCACGCCGCACGGCGCAACATGGATCTTACGGTGATCCTGATCAACAACATGATCTACGGAATGACGGGAGGGCAGGTCGCGCCAACCACGCCTGTCGGGGCGACTGCATCAACAACGCCTCACGGGAATTTCGAAGAGACATTCAATCTTCCATTCCTCGCTGAGTCCTGCGGCGCAGTCTACGTCGCGCGCTGGACGGCCAATCACGTTCGCCATCTCACAAAGTCTATCAAGGAAGCGCTGGCAAAGAAGGGATTCTCGTTCATTGAGATCCTTGCTCCATGTCCAACGCTCTACAGCCGCAGGAACAAGCTGGGCGATGGACTCGACCAGATGGAATTCTATCGCGATCAGAGCGAAATCAAGAACGGTGCCGACACGAAGTCGGTGGCGCTGGATTTCCAGGGGAAGATCATTGTCGGAAAATTTGTCGACAAGGATCGCCCGACATACCTTGAAGCGATGAACGCTCATTACGAAAAGAAGTATGGTGACCGCTACGTTCCTTCAGACGAAATGAGGAAGTACTTCCATGGCTAGGACGGAAATCAAAATCGGCGGTTTTGGCGGACAGGGCGTTATCCTCAGCGGGTACATCCTCGGCCGTGCCGCGTCGATCTTCGACAACAAGTACGCGACGATGATTCAGGCATTCGGGCCTGAAGCCAGGGGCAGCGCCTGCAGCGCCCAGCTGATTATCTCAAACGAGACGATCACGTATCCGTATATCGTCGCTCCGAATGTCATGGTGGTGATGTCGCAGGAAGCATATTCGAAATTTTCCCCCGAGCTTGCCCCGGGCGGAGTGTTGCTGACGGAGGAAGATCTTGTGGTGACGCACAACCTTCGTTCGGATGTCAAGCACTATTCGATTCCGGCGACCCGGGTCGCTGAGGAACTTGGAAAGCGACTCGTGCTGAATATCGTCATGCTGGGATTCGCGACGGCAGTGACGAACATCGTTGGCAGAGACGCGGCAAGAAATGCTGTGAAGATATCCGTGCCGAAGGGAACAGAGGAACTTAACTTCAAGGCGTTTGAGAAGGGATACGAGTACGGACTTCAGGTGCTCAAAGGTGAACCGGAGAACACGCTCGTGTAATTGTCGTTGCGATGTACAAAGTGAAACGCCGGGGGTCCAAGGGAGGGACTCTCGGCGTTTCTGTTTCAACTACCTGTTGATCTCTTACGCGGACGCTCACGCCGGTTGTTGTCAGGGAGGCGGGTGATGCGAAACGCCCGGGCGGTCATCGATTTCAGTGATCAAGCCATTGAGTGAAATACAGACAGCACGTCGTCGTCTTCTTCCAGCACATCCAAAAGATCCTGCACCTCTTTCGCTTCAACCTCTGAGAGCTCTTTCGTCGTCGTTGGGATGTACTGAACCTCGGTGTTGATCGGTTCGATTCCCCTTTCTTCAAGAGCCTTGTGCATCTTGCCAAAGTCCTGGAACGATGTGTAGATGTAAATCTCTCCCTCCTGTTGTTCCAACTCCTCTAGACCGTGATCAATCATTTCGAGTTCGAACTCATCGATGTTGGTGACTTTGTCCGCTGCTATCTTGTAGACTCCCTTGCGCTCAAACATGAAGGCGATCGAACCGGTCGAACCCAGATTGCCGTTGCCGCGGGAGAAAGCCAGACGAATATTCGCAACAGTGCGCGTTGGGTTATCCGTCGCACACTCGACAAGGATCGCAATCCCGTGCGGCCCGTATCCTTCGTAGATGACTTCCTGATAGCCCGCTGTATCCTTGGAAGATGCTCGTTTTATTGCGGCATCGATCCGCTCTTTCGGCATGTTGACGCTTTTGGCGTTCTGGATTGCCAACCTCAGCCGCGGGTTCTGCTTTGGATCTGCGACGCCGGCTTTGACCGCTATTTCGATCTCACGCCCAATGCGGTTGAATGCCTTCGACATGCGGGCAAACCGCTTGAACATTTTGGCTTTACGCTTCTCAAAAATTCTTCCCATAGGACTCAGTCTGATTCGGTAACGGATGGATGAACGGTTGTGTGTGTCTGAAGATACGAGTCTGAAACTTGAAATGGAAGTGCGGGAATATTGGAAGCCTCATGGCCGCAGAAGGGAAATTGTCGTATGAGGACAGAAGTGCAATGAATCAAAGGAGTAACACCGGTCGGAGAACGTTGATGAGCGATGCGGCTCAATGACTGCATCGTGAATCATTATTGGAACCAATTCGCAGAAATTGTCACGCTGCTCGTGCACATGTTAGCCTTGCTTTCAGTAGTATCTTTGAATATCATTCGCAGGCTGTTGTTCTGTCCCCAGACTCTTCTCCCCCTACTCCTTAAGGAAATCACCATGGACGACAAGCGAATCGAATGGCATGAGTACTTCATGAGAATTGCCGAACAGGTGGCAACACGAAGTACGTGCGATAGGAAGAACATAGGAGCCGTCATTGTCCGCGACAAGACCATACTCTCGACCGGATATAACGGAAGTTTGCGCGGAGCGGCCCACTGCGATGAGGCCGGCCATGACATGGAAAATGATCATTGTGTTCGGACAGTCCACGCCGAAGCAAATGCCGTCGCTCAGGCTGCCAAGAACGGGGTCTCGATCGATAACTCTGAGATTTACGTCACCGCTTCCCCGTGCCTCGCTTGCTTCAAACTCGTGGCCAATTGCGGGATCAAGGTCGTCTATTATAAGGAATTCTATCGGGACGAACGAATCACTTCCTATGCGAAGGAAGCCGGCATTACGCTGATCTACATGGGAGAGGGAGATCATCTGGAATTGATTTGATTCCGGAGAGAGTACCGTCATTGCTCCTGCGCAGTCATCTGAACCCCTCGTGCAGGAGACTCCACCTTCGCTCTGCATGCCCGTCCTTCGTCTTCAAGGAGTATGTGTAATGAAAACTTCGCTGCCAACTACCAAATGTAAACTCGGATTGAAGATTGTCGCTCTCCTTATAGGTACCTGCCTCTCACTCGCGTTCGGACAACAGCGAGGTGCGACACCTGCTAACACTGTGCATCATCCGGTGCGCGAAAAGCTTCTTTTGGACTTCGGATGGAAGTTTCACCTCGGCGACGCCGCCGATCCAAAGGCGGATTTCGATTTTGGAGTTGGGACGTTATTTGCGAAGGCGGGCGAGTCGCACGGAGCCGTTCATCCCAACTTCAACGACAGTTCATGGAGGACTCTTGATCTTCCTCATGACTGGGCCGTCGAACAGGACTTCGTGAACGTCAAGGATGAAGATGTCATGAGTCATGGGTATAAACCGACGAGTCGTCTCTTCCCCAAAACGACGATCGGATGGTACCGCAGAGCGTTTGTGATCCCGTCTGAAGACCTCGGCAAGAGGCTCTCAGTGAAGTTCGACGGCGTCTTCAGAGACTGTGTCGTCTGGCTCAACGGCCATTACCTCGGCAATAATCTCAGCGGCTACTCGGAATTCAGTTATGACATCACAGACTACGCTCGATATGGACAAAAAAATGTCCTCGTTGTTCGCGTTGATGCCAGTCAGTACGAAGGTTGGTTCTATGAGGGGGCGGGGATTTATCGCCACACGTGGTTGATCAAGACTGAGGCGCTCCATATTCCCGAGTATGGTGTTTTTGTCCACACAGAGGTGGGAGAAGGCAATGCCTCTGTGATTGCCCAGACGGATGTTCTCAACCAGGACGAAAACACAGCCGAATGCGAAGTGACGACTTCTGTGGTGGATGCGTCGGGGAACGCCGTCGGCCGCTCGACCCCGGGCGGGGTGACCGTGGGCGCCTTTCAGCGATCCGGCTTGTCCCAGCGTATCGAGATCAAATCTCCGACACTCTGGTCCGTGGAACTCCCATACCTTTACACTCTCGTTTCGGTTGTTCGTTCTCGAGGTGTAACGACGGACAGTGTGAGAACACCGTTTGGGATTAGAACCATTCGATGGGACAAGGACAGGGGATTCTTCCTGAACGGGAAGCGCGTTGAGCTGAAGGGGACGTGCAATCATCAGGATCATGCCGGAGTTGGGTCTGCGTTACCGGATCGTCTCCAGTACTACAGGATCGAGAAGTTGAAAGAGATGGGGAGCAACGCATACCGAACCAGCCACAATCCGCCGACGAACGAGTTGCTCGAAGCGTGTGATCGACTGGGCATGCTCGTGATGGATGAGAACCGGCTCATGGGAAGTACGCCGGAATTCATGGGACAGTTCGAGACATTGGTCAAAAGAGATCGCAATCATCCCTGCGTTGTCTTGTGGTCGTTGGGGAATGAAGAGTGGGTTATTCAGAACACGGATGTTGGCAAGCGGGTTGCACTCTCACTGATTCAGAAACTAAAGGAGCTTGATCCGACGCGACTCTATTCATATGCGGCGAACAATGGGAATACGTACGAAGGCATTAACAGTGTGCTGCCGATTCGCGGCTTCAATTATATGACGATCATGGACATCGACAAGTACAGGAAGGATCACCCGGGCCAGATATTGTTCGGCAGCGAAGAGGCCAGCACGCTCTGCACGCGAGGAATTTACACGGTGGACACGGTCCAGGGCTACATGTCCGACTACGATGTCACCGCCACGGGTTGGGGTGCCACGGCTGAGAAGTGGTGGACCTTCTACAATGCACGCGAGTGGCTCGCGGGTGCGTTCGTTTGGACAGGCTTTGACTATCGGGGGGAGCCGACCCCGTACAGCTGGCCTTGCATCAACTCGCACTTCGGGATCATGGATGTGTGCGGTTTTCCGAAAACAAACTTCTTCTATTATCAGTCATGGTGGTCAAACAAGGATGTACTGCACCTCGCACCCCACTGGAACTGGAGCGGACGAGAGGGAAAGTCGGTCAAAGTCTGGTGCGAAAGCAATTGTGAGAGCGTGGAGTTGTTCCTGAACGGAAAGAGCCAGGGCAGGAAAACGATGAATCGAGACTCACATCTTGAATGGGATGTGCGTTATGAGCCGGGTGTTCTGGAAGCCAGGGGAATTCGCGGCGGCAGGTTGATGACAACCAGAGTCGAAACCAGCGGTCAGCCTGCAAGTGTTCGATTGACTGTGGACCGAACATCGCTGGATGCCGATGGCGAAGACGTCGGAGTGGTCACCGTTCAGGCGCTTGACAAACAGGGGAAGGCTGTCCCGACGGCAGACAATTTGATTCGTTTTGCGTTGAAGGGACATGGAAGGATCATCGGGGTTGGCAATGGAGATCCCAGCAGTCATGAGGCGGACAAGTTTCTGGATGGAAAATATCAGCGCAGACTTTTCAATGGATATTGCCAGGTAATTGTTCAATCCGCCAAAGACGCCGGGACAATTGAGCTTGAGGCAGTCTCCGAAGGCTTGAAACCTGCTGTGTTGGCTCTGCAATCCATTCCGGTTTCACTTCGTCCTAGCGTTGCCCCGTACACGATTACGATTGACAGGCACAAAGCGCGCGGGAAGACTGTCACCTACGCTCAGGCATACCACGAACGCTATCCGGCAGGTGGCACTTCGGCGCTTGTGGACGGCATTCATGGATCAGCCGATTTCAAGGATGGATTCTGGCAGGGGTTTGAGAAGAATGATCTGGATGTGGTGATTGACCTGGGAATCCCGACGCCGGTGAGCAGAATCTCCAGCACGTACTTGCAGGATATTGAATCGTGGATATTTCTGCCAACCTCGGTCGAGTACTTCGTATCAAACGACGGGACGAATTTCACATTGTTGTCGAGGCTGAAGAATGAAGTTCCTCAGAACCGGGAGGGGAGTTTTACGACGCCGTTCACTGTTTCGGCGAATCCTCAGACCGTGCGTTACGTGAGAGTGGTTGCCAAAAATGTTGGAACGATTCCAACGTGGCACAGGTCGTCAGGAGAAAAGGCCTGGCTGTTTGTAGACGAGGTGGTTGTGGACTGAGGGCGAAATGACGTCCCGAAATGTTGAATTGTGCAAAGTCCCCTTGGACCGTTTAAACGGTCCAAGGGGAGAAATCCTTGAGTGAATTCGCAAACCCCCGCCTTTACCCCCTCTGAATCCCCATCGACTCACTCATTTATAATCAAATGATTTGTTCGGGAATTTCGGTGCTGCTGGCACTTCAATGGGATGTGCCTTGATCTGCTCCTGCAGATACCTGATCGCTTCGTCCAACTGCGCATCCTTTCCGTCAAACGTCGCCTTGGGAAGATTGTCCACTACAATGTCCGGATCAACACCGTGTCCCTCAATCAACCATTCACCTTCGGGACCGTACACTCCTGTCTCAGCTGCCGTCGCCATACCGCGATCCTGAAGCCACGGTCTCGCTGAAAGCCAAATCTCGCCTCCCCATGTCCTCGTGCCGATCACCTTCCCCAAGCCAAGCCGCCTGAATCCCTCGGAGAACGCTTCACCATCTGAAGCGGTGAACTCGTTACACAAAACCACCATGTGGCCGCGAAACGCGTATTGCATGTTCCATGTCGGCTGAAGCGTTCGCTGTTTCCAGTAGAACCACGCCTTCCGCATCAGCTTCTCGAGGATCCAGCTGTCGATGTTTCCCCCCCTGTTATGCCGTACATCAATGATCAACCCCTTGCGATTGAAGACAGGATAAAAACTCTTCACCCACTCGGTGTAGTTCCCACTCCCCATCGCCCGCAAATGAACATAGCCGATCTCGTTCTTGCTCGCCTCGTCCACGCGAAGCCGCCGCGTGTACTCCCATTCACTGTACCGTAAATTGGATTCATCCCCCTGCGAGATCGGTTTGACAACCGACTCGTACTCTTTTCCTGTTGATTTCGAAACCAGCTTGAGCAGCACCTGCTGGCCGGTCTGGTTCCGCAAGAGCAAATACGGGGATGCCACAGAGAGCGTTGAAACACCATTGATGGACTTGATGATGTCCCCCTCTTTTATCTGCAATCCCGGCTTCGAAAGCGGAGAACCCACGTCCAGGTAGTCGGGATCTGAGAGATAGATGTGTTGAATCCTGTATCCTCCACCGGACTCGTCTTTCACGAGCATCGCCCCGAGCGATCCGTAGTTGATTTGATCGAGACCGAGACGTCGGTCGCCTCCTCCGACAAAGATGTGGAGCGCGGCCAGTTCGCCGACAAGATCTGTAATCAGGTCGTTGAGCTCGTCCCTGTCCGTGATCCGATCAACCAACGCGAGATGCCGATCGAGCAGCCCCTTGTAGTCGATGCCATGCATGTTGGGATCGTAGAAGAAATCTCGCTCAAGTCTCCATTCCTCCTTCACCATCTGGCGCCATTCCTCGCGGGGACTAATCGACAACGTCCAGTTGTCCAGGTTCACCTTGCTTTTGGCAAGTTCTGATGGAGGCGACGTGGAAGCGTCGATGATGTAATACTCTCCTGATTTCGCAACCATCAGCTTCTTCCCGTCCCGCGTCATATCGTAGCCGTTCACATCATCGATCAACGTCTTGGCTGCGATATCCTTGTTCTTGACTTCGAGGGCAACAAGCTTGGTTTTCGATCCGAACGAAGCTTCCGATTCAGTCCAGAAGAGATTCTTTTCATTCATCGACAGCTCACGATAACGTCCGGCGGGAAGAGGAACCTCGAACACCCTGTTCTGGATTCCGTCAAAATCGATGACGACATCAGTTGTTTTCTCTTTCTTCTCGTCTGCATCCTTCTTCTTGTCCTTCTCCTTTGCTTCCGATTGATCCGTGACAAGTTCATCCGCAGGCATGAACGGCGATCGCCCGTCTTTTCTCAACGAGATGCTGTAGATTTTCGTTGTCTTCTCAAAGAACGGCTCAGGCTGCCGCGACCCCCAGGGACTGCCGACAAGCGACTGGAACACACGATCCGAAAGGAAGTACAGCCACTTGCCGTCTGTGCTCCACACCGGGTTATAACTGTCCACGCGATCCCGCGTCAGTGCTGTCGTCGTTGCCTCTGCAACATTGTAAAGCATAATCTGGGAGTTCGTGTTCTCGGCGGTTTGAACGAACGCCAGCCACTTGTTGTCGGGGGACCAGCTGAAACCGCTGAAATTGTCGTACTCCGACGACGCAATCTGCACAGTCTTCTTTGTGTCGAAATTGAAGAGCCAGAGCTTCTGGTTCTTGTCGTCAAATACCATCCATTTGCCGTTGGGGGAAATGACTGGGTCATTCCGGAAGACTTTGCCATCGTTTGTCAACTGCTCCGGTTCACCGATGCCGTTCGCCGGAACCTTCCAGAACTCGAGTTCACCGGATTCATCGGAAAGCACAAGCAGGGACTTGCCGTCGGGCATGAACTGTGCACTCCGATAGCGAACGCTTGTCTTGTTCGTCGCCCTTACGAGGCGTCCCTGTTGGGCCGGAGCAACGAACACCTGACCCCGCGCAGTCAGCACAACCCGATCACCATTCGACGAGACGTTGCTGGCAGTCAGATACTCTGACGGCCTTTTCACCCATCGCTCGCGCTCCTGATCGAGATCGGAGGAGAGCGCAATCGGAACAAGACGGTCCGCGCCGGCTGCGATGTCGAATATGTGAATGTCGGCCCCGACCTGATAGACAATCTTGCCGTCGCGCAACGAGGGAGACTTCACGTCCCATCCTTTGTGATTGGTCAGCTGCTTGAGATCCTTTCCATCTTCAGTCATCGACCAGAGGTTCATTGTCCCGTCCCGGTCGCTCGCGAAGTAGATGCGATGATTCCACCACATCGGTACCTTGCTTGTGCCCGGGAAATCAGATGTCAAAGGTACGGCCTCGGGCTTATCGGATTCGTACTTCCAGATGTTTTGGGCCGTGCCTCCTTTGTATCGCTTTGTGTGGCTCCCCTGAAAAGGCAGACGGGTGAAGAATAACACCTTCCCGCCATCGTCGAAACAACCGTCACTTGCCTGGCTGAGCGGGATCACCTCCGTGGTGTTGCTTTTCAAATCGATGGTCACCAGCTGGCGGTTGGGAAGAGTCGAGTAATGACCCGTCTGATAGATGATCTTCCCGCCCGGCGTCCAGCCGACGACGATCGCATCGCCATCGAACGACCGTCGCACCGGAAGACCGCCTTCGATGGGCATCGTGTACACTTCAGTCGGACCTTCGTACTGCGCGGAGAACGCGATCATCCTGCCGTCGGGAGACACAGCGGCATTTGTTTCGCTTCCCAGATTTGATGTAAGCCGTTGGGCAAGACCTCCGTTAGGATCGACCTTCCAGAGATCGCCTTCCGCTGTGAAGATGATCTTGTCCGCAGACAGCGTGGGGAATCGGTAGTATCCCTGAGGTGATCCGGCGATGACGATGAGCGGAAGGGCCAGCAGGGTCAGGAGTTGAGCCAGACGTTTCATGATGGGATCCTGGATGTGATGTGAGACGATTGGGTGTATCTGAAAGGGAGACGGAAACGAACCGCTGGAGAATCATACCGACGGTACGGAAAAATGGAGGAGGGCGCAAGGAAGGCCCTGAAAATGGTGGGACGAGCCGGCTACTTCACCAGGAGCATTTTCGTGGAATGTGTCTCATTCTTCGAGCTGAACCGGGCGATGTAGACGCCTGACGACAAACCCGTTGCATTCCAACGGATCAGCCTCGTTCCGGCGGGCGAGTCTTCGTCCAGCAAGACGGCAACTTCTCGGCCAAGAAGATCGAATACACTCAGCCGCACGTGTTCCCGCTCCGGGATGCGAACGTCAATAGTCGTTGAGGGATTGAAAGGATTCGGAAAATTCTGAAGCTGGAATGTCGCGGGCACGTCGGCGAACGTCGGCGAACCCAACCCGGTGACGATCCGCTGCTTCAGCATCATGATCCTGTTGTACGATTCGTCGATGCGGCTCGCGGCGATCGTTCCATCCTGTACCTTCTTTTCAAGGAGGTCAACAACATGCCTGGCTATGGAAGCTCCGGTACTGTCCTGGTTTTTGTTATAGAGAAGGATGTCGATTCCAGCCTGGACGGCGAGGAGGATGGCATCATCGAACCCATAGTAGTTTACGATGGCCGCCATGCTCATCTCGTCGCTGATGACGACCCCCTGATACCCAAGACTCTGTCTGAGCAGGCCGGTAACGATTTTCTTCGACAACGTTGCCGGGTACACGCTGTCGAGGTTCGCGTTAAAAACATGCGCCGTCATGATGACATCGACAACCCCTGCAGCAAGCAGTCTGCGATACGGCGTCAGCTCGCTGTCGGCCCAGGTCTTTGTGATGTCAACAAGGCCCAGATGGGAATCTGCAGCCGCACTTCCATGTCCCGGGAAGTGCTTGAGCGTGGTGAAGAGGCTCCTCTTGTGGAATTCATCGATAAACCATCCTGCGTTTGCCGCGACCGTGAGCGGATTCGATGAGAAGCTCCGCCCCAGGGCACCAATGGCAGGACTGTTGGGGTTCACGTTCACATCCACAACAGGAGCGAAATCCACGTTGATTCCTGTCTGGATGAACCATCCCGCCATCGTTGCTGCAATCCCGCGTGTGTACGATTCCGAGTTGACCTGCGTTCCCATCTGGTATGCAGAAGGGGTGGGGCCGAATCCGTTTGATGAGCCAAGCCGCGCAACCTGGCCGCCTTCCTCGTCTGTCGCGATCAACAACGGTACGGCCGAACGATGCTGCAGCTGATTGGTGAGGTGCAGGATCTGGCTGGGACGGAGAAGATTGTTGCTCCACGTAAAGAACGTCGTGCCGCTCACCAGACCGTTGTCGAGATCCGATTTCATCGTGTCGATGCTCGCAGTCGACTTTTCGAGCGAATCGCCAACGAAAGTCACCATGACCATCTGACCCAGTTTGCGGCGAAGAGAAGTCTGTGCCTCGCTCACGTTGAAACCCAAAAAGCACAAGAGCACGATGGCTACAAGGAAGAATCGGGAATCAAATGCGTTGCTCTTGCCGGACTTCATGCGATCTTGTTGCTCCATGACTACATTTATTTTGCAAACGTGGACAAACAAGAACGGGAGAATTGGCATGAAGTGCAATCAGGAATGGGTGGGGGTCATTCCCATACGAGGGAACACGATGCCGGTGAAGAGGAGCAGGATCCGAGGAAGTTCTTAACGCAGGGACGTTTGTGAAAAGCTCGAACGATGAAGAAATGAATCCTCTACACTCTTGAAAGTTGGCTCGCGGTTTCATGAATTCTTGCGGGCTTGAACGCTCAATGAGCAGACAGGATGACCGTGGGAGCATCCGTCAATCTTCGAGCATATACTCGACGGTCGTTACAACACGCAAGGTCTTGTTGAGCTGCGACCCCTCGAAGATACCAGGTGTCCTGTCCCGCGGCAGAATCTCAAAGACACCCTGACTCGCGGTTCTAATCCCGCCGAGTTTGCTCCCGGAGTCTCTCGCGAACTGTTCCGCGCCTTTGCGTGCGCTCGCAGTCGCTTCGGCGATCATCTCCGGCTTCAGCTTGTTGAGATCTGTGAAGAGATACGTCGGTCCGCTCTCCGGCCCGCCAACGGACGAGAGGATCACACCGGCGTCAACGAGCATGCCCACGGACTGGCTGGCACGGACAACTTTGCCAACTTCGTTCGTCCGAACCATAATGGTTTTTGCGATGATGTACCTGCTTTCCGTCGTTCCGCTCCGATACTGGTTCGCAAGAACGTCGGTGACTTCGGTCTTCTGAACCTCCGTCGAAGCCGAATCAATGCCATGTTCTTTCAGGAACGCATATACCGCCGTGCTGCTGCGCTTGATTTTGTTCTGGGCTTCCGCAAGATTGTCATTCGTTGCGACAAATCGCAGTGGCCACAACGCAATGTTCGCCTGTACCTCGCGTTCGGCCACTCCCTTCATCGTCACGAACCTTTCGGCCGTCCGCGCCTTCATAAACCCGTGCCCAATGAACCAACCCGAGATCACAATGCCAGCAGCAAGGAGTGCCGGCGCTATCCACTGTCCCTTTTCCATCAAATCCTCCTCAGAGTTCCACCATAGATGTCGTATGCAAACACCTCAATATAATGCCGCTCGCTCGTGCATACAAGAGGAAGCCCCATCTTCCTTTGGGTCGCGGAACATCGTAAGAAATTCCTCTCATGTATCATGCGTTCAACTCGATTCGAGCCAACGAAAATGAAACCTTTCGGGGAGATGGTTGTCTAATCGACTATCATTCTCAGATGACGCGGTTGCGGCCCCACTTTATAGAGAGAGTATCGATGTGTTCGTCCAAGTCTGAATTCACTGATCTCACCAGGGGACTTCTGATGAAAATTCTTGCCTGCGGGTTCCTCATTGTAGTTGTGTTCGAATCGTCGCTTGCTCAATCGCATGAGCTCCACGGGGTTGTGAAAGACGCCCAGAGCGGTGAACGGCTTCCGAATGCAATGCTTGTGATCAAGGGAACGACGATCGGCACCAAGACAAACCTCGAAGGCTATTTTGTGCTCGGCCATGTGCCGGATACAGCGTTCACGCTCCAGTCGCGGTACGTCGGTTATGAGGTCACTGAAATCGTCATCGATCCTGCAAAGGAAGCGGACAACGTTGTTTTGGAGATGCGGGCGCAGGACATCATTCTTCAGGGCGTGACGGTCGTCGGCCAGGAAGCGACAATCCTGAAAACGGAGAATGAAACCAGCCTTGCGACGATTTCCCCCAAGCAGCTTGCAACTCTCCCGAGCGCAGGACAAGCCGACATCTTCCGGTCAATGCAGCTGCTACCGGGCATCAGCGGTACGAATGATCGTTCGTCAGGACTCTACGTCCGCGGCGGAACACCGGACCAGAATCTCGTCCTCTTTGACGGCATGACAGTCTACCACGTCGATCATTTCTTCGGATTTTTCAGCGCATTCAATCCGGACGCCGTGAAGGACGTTCAGTTCTACAAAGGGGGATTCCCCGCCACGTACGGTGGCAGGTTGTCGAGCGTGGTTGATATGATCGGAAAAAGCGGCGACCCGGACAATCTGCATATCGGCGCCGGGATCAACCTCTTGAGCGCAAATGCGATCGTGGAAATCCCCGTCTTCGACAATGCGACATTCCTCCTCGCAGCGAGACGATCGTATTCGGAGGTCATTTCCACGGGAGCGTATACATCACTCTACAATTTTCTCACCGGATCGTCAGGCACGACACTCGGACCGCGCGGCTTTGGCCGTGGCGGCGGTGGACGGTTCGGCGCATTTTCGACGCAGCAGACGCCGACACCGATGTTCTATGACCTCGACTCGAAGCTGACCTACACGCTCTCGCCCGACGACATTCTGTCCGCCAGCTTCTACAGCAGTCTGGATGATTTGAATAAATCACAACAGTCGTCGACGCAGACACTCGCGAACTCGAACTTCCAGATCGACCTCCCGTCTCAGACGGATGATACAAAGCAAGGGAATCTCGGGGCCAGTGCAAAGTGGTTCCACCAATGGACGAACTCGTTCTTTACAAATCTCGTGGTCGCTACGGCAAAGTATACGAGTTCCTACCACTACCAGATTGATCGTATCAATCCCAATCTCAACGCTCAGAACGCCCAATCGACCGACGAAGACAACAGCATCAATGATAATTCACTCCGATTGGACAACGACTTCATCCTGAATGCGTCGCACCGGGTTTCGTTCGGCGCCCAGATCTCGCAGATGACCGTGCGCTATGCCTTGTCGGCCACGACAGTCTTTGACCAGGCTCAATCGAATCTTCTCGATCTCAATCAAAAGGCAGTGTCGTCGTCACTCTACCTGCAGGACAAATGGAAAATCGCTGAGCCGTTCACGGTTACCCTGGGTCTGCGTGCCACAAACTACTCCCTCACGAGTCAGAATTTTCTTGAGCCCCGCGCTTCATGGCGCTATGAACTGACAGAGCATGTTTCTCTCAAGGGTGCCTATGGCATCTATCATCAGTTCACCAATCGTATTATCAATGAGGACTTAACGCAGGGGAGCAGGGATTTTTGGGTTTTGGCGCAGAACAACCTGCAACCGGGGAAGGCTGATCACTACATTCTCGGCGGCACGTGGGAGAACGACGACTATATCGCCGACGTTGAGGCGTACTACAAGGTGCTCGACAACCTTGTCGAATTCAGTCAGCGTTTCCGGAGAACAGCCGATGATGTCTACAGATTCTTCCTTGGAAACGGGACAGCGAAAGGAATAGAGGTGTTGCTGCAGAAGAAGCATGGATCGCTGAACGGTTGGATCAGCTATACGCTCGGCAAGGCGGAGGATGTGTTCCCGGATTTCAACAACGGCAATCCATTCCCGGCCGAGCAGGATCAGCGTCACGAACTTAAGATTGTCGGCAATCTTTCGCTCGGCGCGAATTGGATGATCTCATCGGATTTCGTCTTCGGCTCCGGCACGCCCTATACGGCCCCGGTCAGCCAGTACACGATAGGTTTGTTAGACAACACGACGTTCCAATACACGCACGTCAGCGACAAGAATGCGTACCGGCTGCCCGACTATCAGCGCCTGGACCTCAGTATTTCGAAGGGATTCGGCGACGAACGGTCGTCGCACTGGGTCGTCGGGCTCTCAGCCTTCAATCTGCTCAACCACAAGAATATCTCGTACTACCAGTATGACCTGAATTCGAATCCGATTCACATCACCGAAGTGACGGGACTCGGCATCACGCCGACGGTGTTTGTGCAAGTGGATTTTCGATAAGAGGAAACCATGAACAAGTCCGCACTCGCAAGTTTTGCGCTTCTTGCACTCTTTGCCGGTTGCACGAACAATCCGGTCGGGCCCGACCAGACGCAGGTGGTCCTGCAGGGGTATCTGTACGCTCATGAGCCAGTTTCGGATATACAGGTCGCGACGAGCATGGCGATCGGCGGATCCGATTCCGTGGAAAACCCGATCACGAATGCCTCGGTCACCCTGACGAAGAACGGAACGGCATACAAGCTCTCGCCGAACTCCGCACAACCCGGCTACTACTCGTATCCCGGCAGCGACCTGACGGTGGGAGAGGGAGACAGTTTCTCGATTGAAATCGATGCCGCCGGCCGGCACATAAGCGCGACCACAGTGGTTCCGCCGAAGCCGCAGCAGCTGGCGCTCTCGATGACGACGCTGAGATTTCAGGCAGACTCAATTCGTTCCACGTTTGCAGGAACGCGCACGAGGCTCGTTGGTCTTGATTCAGGCGTTGTCAGCTGGTCGAACCCGGCGGGAGATTTCTATTTCGTTGTCATTGAAAGTGTCGATCCCAATCGCCAGCTCATGCGCCCGGATACATTGTTCACGCGCAGGTTTATCTCGCAGCCGACGGATCAATCGACCTACATGATCAACAACAACTCAATACTCTACACCGGACTCCACGTTCTCCGGTTGTACCGGGTGAACAAGGAATATGCCGATCTCTACCGGTCACGCCTGCAGGACTCCCGGACGCTCAACGAACCGCTGACGAACGTGCAGAACGGTCTCGGCATTTTCAGTGCGTTCGCGAGCGACAGCCTGTACTTCAACGCTGTGATGAACTGACGCCACGGTGGTATTTCTCTTCGCGGTCGGGGACTGCGCTTCGGTCAACGTCCATCCTTCCTCAAATTCCTTTCTTTCGAGAGGGGCACTTCTTATATTCCTCCGGACCCACAACTCATGGCAATGGAGGATTCGTGCGATTCAATCACGGTAAAAGGACAAGTGTGCTGGCGGCGTTGATCCTGCTGGGATTGCCGTTTCGTATTTTCTCACAGCAATCGACAGGCACAATTCGCGGAGAGATCAGGGACCTTGCGGGGCAAATCGAATCCGGGGTCGTCATCCGGCTCGTCGAAGTGAGCACGAGGTCGCTGGTTCAGGAGATTACTCCCGGGTCGTCGGGGCGATTTGTGTTCCGCAATGTCCCGTTTGCGTCCTACGATCTTCGCGTGCAATATGAAGCCGATGTTCTCGTCACGAGGAGGGTCGTTGTCAACTCCAGCGTGCCGATGTTTATTCACATCGATTCGCTGCAGGAGTTCAGGGTTCCAGAAGTGATTGTGTCGGGAGATCGTGTGAGCGACCTTCACGCGAATCTCTCTTCTGCAACGACGTATACCGCCGGCACTGTCCATGATCTGCCGGCAGCATCGACGAGCAAACAAATCGAATCGCTGCTCCTCGACACCCCCGGCGTGGTGCCTGATGAGGACGGCAGGTTGCATATGAGGGGGGAGGATGCTCAGATCCAGTATGTAGTCGATGGCATACCGATTACAGGCAACATGACGCGCGTCTATTCCAGTCTGTTCAATGCGCAATTGATCAAGTCCGTCAATGTGCTGACAGGCAGCCTGGCGGCAGAGTACGGTGTTGCAGCATCGGGAATCATAGCAGTAACGACCAAGTCCGGGTTCGACAGTCCGTTCTTTCTCAACGCGACAGCTGGTGCGGGATCCTTCAGCACAAGTGAAGGCGGTTTGCAGGTCGGCGGCAATGTTGGCGGAACGACCGCAATGTTCGGCGGTGTCAATGTCTCCTCGACAGAACGATATCTGGACCCGGTGACGAGCGGCGATCCGATTCACGACGGGGGGAAAGTATTCAACGGATTTCTGAAAATTCATTCCTTGCTGAATGACCGCGCCGATGCAAGCCTGATCCTGGGATACAACTCAACCCGCTATGAAGTGCCGAACTCAGTCGTCAAGTCTCCTGCACAGGATCAGGTTCAGGATCTCGCCGATTACATGACGGGTGTGAGGTTGAACGTTGTGATGAATGAGAATTCAATCGTCAGTTTTCTTGGATACTTCAGGCAGTCGATGGCAAAGGTTGAGAGCGGCGGATTGACGACCCTCCAGTCGGCAGCCGATTACAACAGGGCGATACTGGAAAACGAGAAGTTCTTCATCGGAGGCGACCGGCGCTACTCCACGAGCGGAGCACAGGTGGAGCTCTCCGCAAAACCGGAGTGGTTTTCTGCCTCGAACGCCTTCAAGGCCGGCCTCGGCGCAGAGATCTACCCGGTGCACGAGAAGTTCTCGTTCGCCGTGACAAATCCGGCTCTCTCCGACACGAATCTCGCCGGCGGCGATATGCGGTTTCGTCCGTACGACATCACACAGGGAGGCAAGCCGTTCTCCGTCGATCAGTCGAAAACAGGGACGCGGTGGTCGGCATACGCGGAGGATGAAGTGAACCTTGGCCGGTGGACGTTCAGCGCAGGGTTGCGGTTCGATGCGTTCAATTTCCTGCAGAACGAATCCTCACTCTCACCGCGCATCGGGGCTGCTTACGCGGCAAGCGGAGATCTCACACTCAGGGCCTCGTACAACAGGGTTGTGATGCAGGCGCCGCTCGAGAACATCCTCGTCTCGAGCTCGGACCAGGCGAGAGCACTCACCGGGGCCGAGCAGGGAACGACACCGACAAACGTACGAAGCGAAAAGTCGCATGTGATCGAGCTGGGCGGGCTCTACCATCTCAATCGACATGTTGACCTTGATCTCGTCGGGTATGGAAAGCTCATCGACAACTTTCTTGTGAAGGTGGAACTCGGCAACAGCGGTGTGATCTTCCCCGTCAACTTGAAGCAGGGATTTGTGGCAGGAGGTGAGTTGCGCGCGCGGTTCTTCGATTGGAACGACCTGTCGGGGTTCGTCAGCCTGAGCACGTGCGCCTCGTACGGGCAGAAGCCGGACGACGGTTCATCTCCTATTGCCGCCGGTCTCATCTTTGGAGAAGAGGGCCAAAGCTACAATCACCCCTTTGCAGGCGAGGATATGTTTCCAACGGAGCACAACCAACTCCTGACCGCGGTCCTCAACGTGCAGTACCGGCACACGAGCGGTGTCTCGCTTGGGCTGAACGGGAGATTCGATTCGGGGTTGCCGTTCGATCTGGTCGGCAAGGATGGGAAGGGACTGGATCCCGATCAATCCCGGGCAGAGCTTAAACGCAGGGGCTACTCCGACAGCGTCATCGATCTCCTTACGCTGGAGTCCGATCAGCCCGGATCGCCGGACAAGTCCGTCGCTCCCCACGCTGTGTTCGATCTTTTTCTCGGCTACGATCTCCATGCCGCGATGCATCTTCCGCTTCGTCTGACGGCCTCGATCATGAACGTCCTGGACACGCCATTTCTCTACAAATTCGAATCGAGTTTTGGCGGGACACATTTCGGCTACCCGAGGATGGCGACAATCAGGTTGGAAGTCCAATTGTAAACCGCCGCCCCGTCACTTTCGCATTGGAAGCGCACAAGAAATTCGCTATCATTTCCCGTTGAACCGATCCGATTCATCCTTCACCCGCGACCATTTCCCTGTTCACTCTGGAGTTCCTATGCGCTCACGGCTCATGTTTCTTCCTCTCCTGCTTATCGCTGCGTTGTTCACGACGCCGGCTCAGGGGCAGCAAAAAAAGATGCTCAATCACGATGTCTACGACGGATGGAAGCGCGTCAGCGGTGAGTCTGTCTCCAATGACGGCAAGTGGGTGGTCTATTCCGTCGAGCCGCAGGAAGGAGATGCCCGTCTCGTTGTTCACAACACCGGGACAGGGAAGAACGACACTCTTGCCCGGGGCGTGAACGCCAGGATATCGGAATCGTCGGATTTTGTCATCTTCTCAATCAAACCATTCTATGCGGATGTGAAGAAGATGAAGATCGCGAAGAAGAAGGAAGACGATCTCCCGAAAGATTCTCTCGGCATCCTCGCACTGCCTTCAATGAAACTGACGAAGATTGCCCGAGTGAAATCCTTCAAGCTTCCCGAAAAAGGATCCGGATGGGTTGCGTATCAACTGGAAAAGGAACCGGCGGACACTTCAAAAAAGGCGAAGCGCGGAGTTGAAAAGAAAAGCGGCGATGCGGATCCAGCCGATGAGGATGTGGCAAAGAAGGAGGAAAAAGGAACGCCGGTGGTGCTCCGGAACCTGGTGCTGGGCAAAGAGTATGCGTTCCCGTTCGGCAATGACTACGCCTTCTCGAAGAACGGACGGCGGTTTGTTGTCGCCTCCACGGGGAACGACAGCACAATCAAAGCCGGCGTTATCACGCTCAACACCGGGAAAGCTCTCATCGATTCCTCAGGTTCGTTTGTCGATACGCTCGCATGGGGGAAGGGGAAGTTCAAGAATGTTGTGTGCGACGACGATGGAAGGCAGGTGGCGTACGCAGCGGATCGGGATACGTCAAAGGCGAAGCAGAGGTATTTTTCCCTCTTTTCCTGGTCGGAGAGCCAGAAGGGGGCTGAACTTGTCGCTGATACGCTGACTCCCGGATTCCCGAAACAGTGGATGGTCAGCGAGAACGGGAAAATATCCTTCTCGAAGGATGGGAACAGACTCTTCTTCGGGACTGCGCCTGTCCCGATGCCGGAAGATACCACGATGAATGATGAAGAGACGGCGAAACTGGACGTCTGGAATTGGCAGGATCCGTTGCTGCAGCCTCAGCAACTCAAAAACCTCGACGCGGAGAAGAAACGTTCTTACTCCGCCGTTATCATGCTGAAGAAAAAGAAATTCGTACAGCTGGCGACTGAACAAATCCCAACCGTCACAGTCGGGCTCGAAGGGAATGCGGATGTCGCCGTGGGATCATCTGAACTGCCGTATCGTCAGCTCCTGTCATGGGATGCCGCGTACCGGGATATTTACCTGGTCGATCCGGCGACGGGCGCAGCGAGAAAGATAGCTTCGAAAACGAAAGGGAGTCCGGCACTCTCACCGAACTCTCAGTACGTGTATTGGTATGCGGAAGAAGATACATGCTGGAGGGCATACTCGATCAAGAAGAACAGGACCGTCAACCTGTCGTCATCGATTCCGTACCCGTTGTGGAACGAACTGAATGATGTTCCAGACGACCCCAATGCATACGGTATGCTTGGCTGGACCAAGGATGACAAGGATCTCTTGCTCTACGATCGCTACGATCTCTGGCGGGTGGATCCTGACGGAAACAGGGCGTCGGAGAATCTCACGCAGGGTCTCGGCCGGAAGGAGCAGATGCGCCTTCGGTACGTCCGGCTCGATCCGGACGAGAAATTCCTGAATCCTGATGCTCAGCTCCTCCTTGAAGCATTTTCGTATCCGGACAAATCGTCGGGATTCTACACGATGAAGCTCGGCGAGCATCAACTGCCCCGCAAGCTCGTCATGGAAGCGTGTGACTATTCGGCGCCGAAAAAGGCGTTGAACGGTCCGACCATGATTCTCACGAAGAGCACGTTCCGACAGTGTCCCGATCTCTATCTCACAAGCCCGGAGATGGAACGGTTTGAGAAAGTCAGCGATGTCAATCCTCAGCAAAAGGAGTATCTCTGGGGAACGGTCGAACTGATGTCATGGATCGCGGCAGACGGGAAACCGATTGAAGGGCTTCTCTACAAACCGGAGAATTTCGATCCGAAGAAGAAATATCCGCTCATCGCGTACTTCTATGAACGCAATTCCGATCTCCTGCACCGGTACATGCCTCCGGCACCGTCGGCGTCAACTGTGAACATCTCGTTGTTCGTCAGCCGCGGGTACGTCATCTTTGTTCCAGACATCCGATACCAGGTTGGGTATCCCGGAAAGAGCGCATACGATTGCATCATTCCCGGCATCATGAAGCTCATTGGCGAGGGATTTGTCGACAGTTCGAAGATCGCGATCCAGGGGCAAAGCTGGGGAGGCTACCAGGTGGCGTACCTTGTGGCGCATTCGCACATGTTTGCCGCTGCGGGAGCAGGCGCTCCGGTGTCGAACATGACGAGTGCCTATGGCGGAATCCGATGGGAATCGGGCATGAGCCGGATGTTCCAGTACGAAAAGACCCAGAGCCGCATCGGGGCAACGCTTTGGGAAAAACCGCTTCTATATATTGAAAATTCCGCGCTCTTCAGTGCACCTGATATCACGACCCCTCTTCTCATTATGTCCAATGATGCCGATGGAGCTGTGCCTTGGTACCAGGGGATCGAGTTCTTTACCGCATTGCGACGTCTCGGCAAACCGGCGTGGATGCTCACATACAACGGCGAAGCGCATAATCTCGTGCAGCGAAAAAACCGGAAAGACCTTTCTGTCCGCATGCTTCAGTTCTTCGACCATTTCCTGATGGGGCAACCCGCCCCTATCTGGATGACGAAGGGGATCCCCGCGATCGAGAAGGGGAAGACACGGGGGTATGATCTTGATGTAAAGCAGTGACATACAGAACGCAGGGTTAAACCGTTCGCTTCACCGGCATGAAGTTCCAGCATGCAGCCGGTTAATTCGACAGCCTGTTTGATTCTCAAGTGGAAGTTTCTGACATTTTTTCTGCGCACCGGTTTGACAGGATCCGCGGCTGATACGTTTTGAAGGAAATTCCGTCGCGGCTCGAGCATCCAGGGAGAGCACCGAGTGAATTTGCTACGCCGGTTCCACGACCGAGCCTTGTCGGCTTACACCGATGCTGACTGGACGATCCAGCAGCGGTCGAAAGCCCTGCTGTACTCGGATCTCGTTGTGATCATTGGCGCATTCCTGGATGGTCTTGTCTCGTCCAAGTGGCTCGGTCACTCTACCCCAAGTCTGTTCTCCGACATCGTCATTTTCATCGGGTTGCTGTTCGCGGTCTTCACCCTTGCGCGTGGCAGATACATCACCGCTGTCAACATCTCCGTCCTTGTCTCCGTCGTCGGAATCACCATTGCCAGGGTTCTGAGTACAGGCAAGTTCTCGGTCGATCCATCCTACGATATCATTCAATACGCTCTCGACATCATCATCATCCTGTTTCTCCTGATCCTGTTGGCGGAGAAGATCTGGCAGATCATCCTTGCCGGTGGGCTCGGCCTCGCGTTTTTCGTTGGGTACGTCAGCGCCCTTTCCCCCGTGTTTGGAGTCACAGTGACCCCGCAAGCGCTTTCAGTGTTCCTGAGCGGGACGATTTTTGTTGTGATGGCAGGATCACTCGCGACGTTTACGTTCCTCCTCAACAGGAAGGCGATTGAAACGGCCCACAAGGAATCGATCGCTCATGAGGAGAGCGAGCGAACCGTCCGGGCTGTTCTGGACTCGTCCGTGCATTTTGTCGGTATGATCAGTCCTGACGGCACGGTGCTTGAAGCGAATCAATCCTCGCTCAATTTTGCCGGAATACGGAAGCAAGATGTTATCGGTGAAAAATTCTGGGACACGGCCTGGTGGAAACATTCTGACGAGATGCGCTCCCTGCTCATCGCAAAGTTCGAGGAGGCGGTGAAAGGGAAACTCGTGCAGTTTGAGGCAACTCACAGGTCTGCCACCGGCGAGGTTCGGGTTATTGATTTTACGTTGAAGCCGATCATCGACGATGCAGGCACGGTGACTGCACTGATCCCGGAAGGGCGCGACATCACGGAGAATATCGAGATCCAGAAGGCGCTCGTCGAAAGCCGGTTGCGGTACTTTACGCTCTTTAACGTCGCCGACGACGCGATTTTCATTCTGGAAGATGGAATTTTCATTGACTGCAATGCGACGACGCTGAGGATGTTTGGCGTTGAGACGCGCGATATCCTCGGGCAGTCGCCGTGGAAGTTTTCGCCTCCGGCGCAGCCGGATGGAAAGGATTCGCGCAAAAAGGCGATGGAGAAGATCCAGGCGGCACAGTCCGGAAGAGTCCAGCGGTTCAACTGGAAACATTGCAGGCTGGACGGGACGTTCTTCGATGCGGACGTGAGTCTTGCGAAACTCGATCTTTCCGACGACAAGAGCTACGTTCTCGCGATCGTCCGCGACGTAACGCAAAAGGTGCTGGCTGATAAAGCCCTGCGGGCGAGCGAAGGACAGTACCGCGCTCTTATTGAAAATCTCACAAACGGCATCCTTGTATCACGTGAGAAGAAGATCATTTACGCGAATCCCGCAGCGCTGAAACTCGCCGGAGTGGAATCACCCGATCGGCTTCTCGGCCATTCCATCATGGAGTTCATTTCTGAAGAGTACCATGATTTCCTTCTCGCACGGCAGCCATTGATCCTGCAGGGCGCTGCAGCCCCCGTTGTCGAATGGAAAATGAAGAGGATTGACGGGTCGACGTTGGATGTTGAGGGATTCGGGATCCGGATTTCATACGGCGGCGAACCGGCGCTTCTCAGCTC
>DATJQB010000168.1:0-4035 GCA_035506075.1 Bacteroidota bacterium
GAGGTCGGAGTAGGGGGATTCATCGATAAGAGTTAGCTCTCCTGATAAGACGGCCGCCACGCCGGAGTAGGCTGCCTATCGGACGACCATCATCTTCCTTGTCAGTGAGCGTTCACCGGACTGGAGCCGGCACAAGTACATCACACTAGGTACATATGCGTCCCACCGCATTCAGTATGAACCGGCGTCTTGGTCTTCATTCTCAACTGAACCGATTTCTTGTCTACTCACATAGATAATTTTCAAAGGGACGAATGCGAGCCGACACATCAATTCGATTGTCGGACATGGATTCACCGGATTTGGAACCCGATCACCTTCCCGCCACTATCTGCAATACTGATCTTGACAAAATCCTTTTCCAGAACCGTGCATGATCCATACGAAGTTGAAATCCGATATGCCTTTGCCGATCCGCAAAACGCTCCGTGAACAACCGCACACACGACGGCGCAAATCACAATCAATCGTATCATATCATCCTCAGCGATAAGGAAAAGCAACCTATTGTCGACCCTGACGATCGTGCCGCTGTCCTCTCCGAAGGTCGCGCTTGTGGTGGGAACGGACTCTCTTTTCGGACCGCCGGGGGACGTTATTGAAGAACCACTGCGTCCGCTGACCCGATCGCCACTCTGAATGCAGCGCAGTTTTCGGCTCAAGATCGCGCAACGCCGTAAGGAGTTCACGGTTCAAATACTTCGCATCGGATCCACGAATCACGGCGCGGAGAAAAAAACCGACGTCGGTGGGAATGATCGTCTTCCTGGTGGTGAACTGGCAAACTGCTCGTTCGACAACCTCTACCCTCCGAGTATCAACCCACGCTGTTACGCTGAACTTTTTCATGAAATCCACATTCCCTTATTGTTCCGACAAGACGCCGAGATTCGCTGCTTCGGCCAGCGTTCAGGATCACGACGACGGCTGGGGGTGATCATGCCTCTTGAGCCGGCGCAGCTTCGTACCAATCCACATTCCACACAGTGAGAGCAGAAACGTCACGACGGTCGAAGTTCCAACGTCAACGAACATCGACCACGGCCTCGTTTGACTCCATGAGTGAAAGGTGTAAAACGAAAGCGTGAAGCCGAGGATGATCGCCGCGCTTGCGATCGGCAGCTCCCAGAGCGATGCACCCTTGGAAAAGAATGAGATGATGACCGCGAGGATGACGACACCGGCAAGCGCCCAAATCCCAATCGCAATCACTGCGGTCCTTCCGCCGATGACCGAGCGCGCGCCGATGATCGGAATTAAATAGAACGCGAAGTATATGACGAAGCTTATCCCGAGCCACTTCCATTGCACGCTCTTCGAAGATCGACGCGCATCGGGCACAAGGAAGTCCGGATTTGATTTTGCGGGATCGTGCGAGATGGCTCGCCCAAGACACTTCTGCTCAACAGTGTCTACATCACAGCTTTCATCCGGCAGAATTCACAAAACAAAAAAAGCCGGATCGCCATTCTCACTTATGGCAATCCGGCTCTCGGACTCTGATGCAATCCTCGTCAGGCGATTTGGAAGTCGCCGCTACCCACGTATTTCTGACTCGTATACTACCTGCTCGTTACAGAAATACTTCCTACCTATTACTCACATATTTCTTATTCATCGTTGGCTCCTTTACAAACCTCTCACCGTCCCAATACAGAAGCCCCCGGCGCAGTGTCTCGAAGTACTCGGTATCCAGTTTATTCCGCACTCTACCTTCACGCTCGAACCGTCGGTGAATCTCACCAAACTCGTCGCCCGGTCTGACTTTTGTGCAGTTCATGTGCTCGTCGAACTCGAAGAATAACTCCGCAACAAGATCGTTTTCTTTGCCGAGATTCAGATATCGAATCGTGCGGATCTCCAGGTTATTGACCGGAGAGATCCCCACGTTTTCTTCAACCGCAATCCTCATGGAAAAGTGGTAAAGATCGGGATCGGGAAGGAGAATGTAGTACTTCTCCTGAGCTGGTGGAATCCCCGCAGGCACGAATTCTTCGCTCGCAGGAGCGTGTCCGTTGAGCTTCCTGGGATCGAGCACTGCAACCATGTTGAGCTTGTACGAGTTGCTGTACCCTGCTGCGATGATCTCTGTTACTCCATCCCTGTCTATATCGCCCGCGCCGATCTTCACCCATCCCGGATTCCAGTACTGGCCAACCACCTGGCCTGACCGGGCATCGAGGAGGCCGACAGCAGCAGGCCACCAGACAAAATGATGTGCTGCGAAGGGAATCTCAAAATGACCCGTGGCAGAGTAGTCGCCGATCGACAAGGAATTGACAAGATAATAATCCCCGGAGAACGACGTCTTGCCGAATGTCATCGGCGGGTGAAACTGAAAACGCCAGCGTTCGTCTCCACCGGGAGAATAGCTTGCGATCGACGTGGACTGGTAATCCTCCGGACTCGCCGCTGAACGGGGGTATAGCAGAAACACCGAATTCTTTCCCCCACCGTCAACATCCCACAATTGTGAAACGGTCGCCAGTGAAACCTTCGAAGATCTGTGCTCAAAGCCGGGTCCGACGTAGACCCTCCACAACTCCCTCGAATCTTTGTTCATTGCGACAAGGAACTCATTGACTGCGCGGACGAAGGAGGGGCTTCGGTCGGTGATCATCACTTTCGGCAGGATGAACAGGAGCGCCGCTGCGACAACCGCGAATGCGCTTGACCATCTCAACGGATACGTTCGAAGTGAATCGGAAAACGCCTTGACGATCGACTGCCTGGGAGCCGCATGCAGGGGCTGGATGTCTCCGCTGACGTTACGAATGAGTTTCCCGGCAATTTCGGCGGAAGGCAGAAGAGCATGCGCTTCAGATTCCTGGACTTCCTCGAAATCGCCGTAGTATCCCTCTATCTGCTTCAGCAATGCCGTGCACCCTTGACAACCCTGGAGGTGGTGTGCAATCTCCTCCTTCCTCTCCTCTACTTCCGGCGCATGCAGGACATACAGGGCGAGTGTCTTTTCTTCAATATGTTCAATCTGATCTGTCACGTCAGGTCTCATTCTCACAGTACTTATGTCACATTCGACCGCTTGCAGAATGCTCATCAGTAAGCGATCGTCCGAGTTTCTGCTTGGCAACCTTCACGAAATATTCGAGGATGGGCTTGTGACGGCTGATATACTCCTCTTTGCCCAGTTCAGGCATATGCTGGCTTAGATAATCGAAAAAGTGCTTCTGACCATCCCGTCCGCACGAGACTAGATCCGAGAGGATCTCAGAGGTCGTCTTCAGGTAAACCTCAAAAAGATCGTCCGACGTCCCTCCGCGATCGACATAATGAGGATGCAGTTCGACCCGAAGCTGGGAACAGACTCGTTCGATAAGCCGCAAGGCGTCTTCCATTTCCAGGGGGTCCAAAACGAGACTTCGCTGCTCGGGCTCAGATTCTGTCCCCATTGAATAAATATCCTTGAGGAGGGAGGCTACCCAGAGCAATGGCACGGTGCGCTGGAACAGATCCTGGCCTTCAAGGATGCCGTGCAGTTTCTTCAGCATCACCGGCATCGAATCGTGAACGAGAACAATCCGTGCAAGTTGCTCGCGGAGGTACTCGATCGTCACGGGCGGGCGATCGGGCAACAGGTCCGCCTCGCAACATGCCAGCATCGAATCACCGAATCGTGTGAATTTCTCGAAGTATTGAGTCCGTGCGATCGTCACGTCGACGTTGTGGAGAATTTTTCCGAAGACCGGGTCGGCGTCACCATGCAGGCGAATGAGGCTGTTGTTCACGCAGCCAAAAAGAATCCTTCGAAGCGTATCGAGGAGGAGTTCATCTGATGCAGTTTTGGTGTTCCCCGCTTCTTTCGAAAAGAACTTCTCCAGCTCAGTGAAATGTCCGGCGCCGTCTCGGATAAAAATGCCTGCCATCGAATCGTATACGACATCCGTTTGTTGAAGCCCCAGCGAAGCAAGATCGATGCGCCCCTGAGCAATGCGCCTTCGAATCAAGGGCAGAGCCAGGAGATAGCAGAGGTGAACGAACTCACGGACGTCGGACTGCGAGTAGGTTCCCGAAAGG
>DATJQB010000169.1:0-2273 GCA_035506075.1 Bacteroidota bacterium
ACTTTCATTGCAAAAATGGGAATTATTAGTCGCGCTAAGTTGTTGTCAATTAAAGATTTCTACTTCCCTCACGATGTCACTCCAAGGAACCATGACCGGTCAGACCACACAGGATCCGATGTTGCGTTCTCTCGAAGAAGAGAACAAACGGCTGAAACGCGCTGTCGAGGAATTGTCCGTTCTCAATGATCTTGCTCGTGCCATCGGCGCATCGTTGAACACGCAGGAGATCATCCAGACAATCGTTCGCCGCTCGCTTCGCGCTAGCAACGCAGAACAAGGTGTCATCACACTCGTCGAAGAAGAATCGAATCAATCGATGAAGACGCTCGTCAGGACGATGGTCAGCTCCACCGATCAGGGACACTTCCATTTCAGCCAGGCTCTTCTCGGCTGGATGCATCTCAACAAGAAGCCGCTTGTCATCAACGATCCAAAAAATGATGACCGCTTCCGCGGAATACCGTGGGATGAATCGGTACGCTCGCTGATCGCCGTCCCGATGATGGTGAAGTCCGAGCTCCGCGGCGTGCTGACGGTGTACAATAAGAAAGAGGGAAAACCCTTCACGGAAGACGATCAACGCCTTCTCGCGATCATCGCGGGACAATCGGGCCAGGTCGTTGAGAACTCGCGCCTCTACGAACAGGAGAAGACGCTGGCGAAGATGCAGGAAGAGCTTCGCTTTGCGGCACGCATCCAGAACGAGCTCCTTCCAAAATCGGCTCCCCTCATTCCCGGCTACGAAATCGCCGGCACATCCATTCCCGCCCAGGCGGTTGGGGGGGACTATTACGATTTCATCCCCATCGACGAGCATCGGCTCGCCTTCTGCCTTGGTGATGTCACTGGCAAAGGACTTCCCGCGTCGCTCCTTATGGCCAACCTCCAGGCAACGCTGCGGGGACAGACGCTCACGACGTCATCGCCACGAACCTGCCTTGAACGATCGAATCAACTCTTGTATCAAAGCACCAGCCCTGAAAAATTCGCGACACTCTTTTACGCCATCCTCGATACGCAGAACCACGAGATTCGTTATTCCAATGCAGGTCATGAGAATCCCTACCTGCGCTCCGGCCATTCCGGCGTCAAACGACTGAAGACCGGAGGCATCCCGCTCGGCATGCTGCCGGAGTTTGGCTTCGAAGAAGAATCCGTACAGCTTGACGAAGACTCCATGCTCGTGATTTATTCCGACGGCGTCACCGAGGCGATGAATGCCGCGGAGGACATGTTCGGCGATGAGGGCGTTGCTGCCGTGCTCGATCAGCACCAACAGGCATCTCCTGCCGAGGTGATCAGCGCGCTCGTTGCGGCGGTCAAAAAGCACGCGGCCGGCTATCCACAGTCGGACGATATCACTGTTGTGGTCGTCCGGCGAAAGAAATCGTAGCGCCCCATTCCTCATCGGCAGTTGCCGTGGTGGTCGCAGATCTCAATTCATCGTGCATTGCTCTCACGTACGCGGGAGACCGATATGAAGCCGTTTGCCGTTGCAGCAGACAGACTACCGCATCCACCGGGACCCTTTTCGCAGGCCGTGTATGCCGGCAACATCGTGTTCGTCGCCGGACAGCCGGGCATTGATCTCAACGATGGCTCACTTTCCGATGACTTTGAAACACAGGCGCGACAAGCCTTCGAGAACCTTTCCACAGTTCTCCAGGCTTCCGGGTCAAGTCTCGCACACGTTGTCAAGACAACGGTCTGGCTTTGCGATGCGCAGAATTTCGATACACTGAACAGGCTCTACGCAGAGTACTTTCCTCAAAACGCTCCGGCACGCTCCACACCAATTGTACAGCTGCCGAGGCCGAAACTACAGATCTCCATCGAGGCGATCGCCCTGCTCGGCGAGTGACCCGCACACCATCCTCCCACAATCACATCATGAACCCACCATCATGATTGATCATGCTTGCTCATTTGGTAGAACAACCGGAGAGTCCTGCGAGACCCTTCATCACGTTTTCTCTAAGCGACGGGGAATACCTCTCCGCCGAGGCTGTTACCCGGAGATCACAACGCTATGATCGGATCAACGATTTCGCATTACAACATACTTGAGAAGCTCGGCGAAGGGGGCATGGGTGTCGTCTATAGGGCCCAGGATACGAACCTCGACCGCACGGTTGCGCTGAAATTCCTGCCGGCGCATGTCTCGGTGAGCGACGAGACAAAAGCCCGGTTTCTCCAGGAAGCACGGGCCGCCGCGGCCCTCAACCACCCCAACATCTGCACAATCTATGGCGTGGAAGAGGCGCAGGGAA
>DATJQB010000170.1:0-10744 GCA_035506075.1 Bacteroidota bacterium
TGGAGAAAACCGTAGATTTTTTGCTTTAGGAGAGTTGCATTTTCGTTTGGAGTTTCGTATTATCACACCAATAAGGGATTGTCTGATTTTCGCACTCTCAGCAGCGTTCGCGCGACCACACAACTCACTAGTCGAGCACACTGAATGACGACTCCTGTCCAAAACCCCAGCACTGCAAAACCTACAGCTCCTGACGCACAGACGGTAACGATGGCGCCGGAACCGCCGTTTGTTGCCGAGGCTCGCAGGTTACTGAAGGAACTGGCGTCGCAGCTTCCATCCACCGTGACCGGTCTGGAGCGGCAGATGATGATCGGTGACGTCCTTGGCAGAATGGACGACGGCGACAAGCAGAAACTCCGTGCGTTGCTCAATTACTTTCTGTTGAGGATGCTCAGCATTAACGCCTCCGATATCGATCAGGGGGGGTATGGCTCAGGCGGCCAGGTCTGGTTCAGGGTCTACGGTTCGAAGAAGCCTGACAAAACGCTCGGCATTTACACGGGCGACGAGACGAACTACCTCATCCAGAGTGTCATGGGTGAACGCCAGCGTGCGTTTCTCTACGAGAACCGCAATCTCGATTTCTCATATATGCTCTATCTCGAGAACGGGGAATTCCGACGGTTTCGTGCGGATGCGTATTTCGACCTTGATCAGCTCGCGCTGAACATGCGCGCCATCAACAACTCGGTGCGCCCATACAAGAATCTGGAACTCCACCAGAATGTCACGAGGATGTTGAGCCTCGCCGGCACGAAGGAAGGGCTCTGCCTTGTCACGGGCATCACGGGATCTGGAAAAAGCTCCACACTTGACGCGATCATTGATGCAAACAACCGTTCCGTCGATGCGCACATCGTCATTATCGCGTCGCCGATCGAATATGTTCATAAGTCCGATCGTTGCATCATCCGCCATAGGGAAGTAGGACGCGACGTGCTGTCGTTCAAGGATGGCGCCGTGCAGGCGCTTCGTCAGGATCCCGATATCATCATGATCGGCGAGTTGCGCGATCCGGAGACGATCCTCACCGCGCTCGAGATCACGGACTCTGGCCACAAGGTCTTTTCAACATTGCACACCGCATCCTCGGTCGAGAGCATCGACAGGATCATCGGTGAAACTCCTCCGGTCGAGCAGGAGCGCGTGCGCAATCGTCTTGCCGACACGCTTCGCTGCGTGATGTCGCAGAAGCTTGTCCCCAGTCTCGACGGCAAACGCGTGCTCGCGAAGGAAGTTCTTCTCGGAATTCCTTCGGTGCGCGCCGCCATCAAGAATAACAACACGGGTGAAATTTACCAGATGATCTCCGAAGGGGTGGATCAGGGGATGATCACCATGGAGCAGGATCTGAAGCGGCTGTATCTCCAGAAGAAAATTTCGTTGGAAAACGCGATCAATTACGCGAACAACAAGCGGCGCATCCAGCAACTTCTTCAGGTCAACCCGACTGAGGGGTAGCACGGCGCCTGCAGCTTCACCGAACACCACCACGATCCACTAACAACGAGGGACATAGCTCGACATGCCATACCAGCCTGGTCAGGGCAAAACTGCGGTTGCGTTGTTCGTCGACGGCCTGGAGCTGAAGTTTGTCCAGTTGTCGATGAAAAAGGGAAGGGTGACGCTGCGGGATTACAAGACGGTTGCGCTGATTCAGAAGTTCGAGGAGAAGCCGGGAGCTTCGGCGGAAGCGGGACAGGAAGCAGGGGAGATGGGAGCTGAGGCGTTCGGCGAACCCTCCATGCCGGCCGAGATGACCGAACAGGAAGGACAGAACAATGCCGCCGTCCTCCTGAGCATCCTCACCGATCTTCCATCGACAAAGTACACTCTTTCCTACGCGCTCAGCGAGCCTGCCGTTACCTATCAGGAATTTGAGAGCGATTCGGGACTTAAAGGGACGAAGCTCCGCAGGCATGTCGCGCAGGAGCTTTCAGCCATGAGGTCCGCGGCACCGGCTCTCGACGCTCTCGATTTCATCCCGACCGCCCAGGGAGGACTCCTGAGCATTGTCCGAGAAGACGGCATGCACCTGTACGATCTCCTGCGGGAGATCCGTCCGTTCATCGGCAACCGGATTCCGAAAATCAACCTCATCGACAGCGCAGACACGGCGTTGATCGGGCTCGTGCGAAGCTCGTACGATATCCAGGAAGACGAGATTACTGTCCTCGTGTATGTCGGCAACGACTTCAGCCGGCTTATCTTCATGCAAGGGAAGAACTATCTCCACTTCGCCCCTATCATCAGCGAAGGGTACGGTTCCTCGAATATCGAGAATACCATCTACAGCCGTATTCTCCTCGAGCAGGATAACATCGCCCTCACACGCATCGACAAGATCGTTCTGTGCGGTGAGTGCCACAAGGTGAGCCTGCGCGAGTCTCTTGCCCCCCAATTCACGAGTGCGACGGTGGAGTATCTTCAGGCCCCTGAGCTTGACCTGAGCGTGTATGAGGGACTCGTCGGTGAAGCGATCTCAGAGTACGCCATTCCTCTCGCGACTGCATGGAGGGCGCTGGAACCCAAACGCAGGGGGCTCTACGACCTGAACCTCTGTCCGGTGATCATCACCGAAGGACAGAAGGCGTTCAAGCTTGCATGGCATGGCTGGCTCCTGGCGCTGATGATCATCGGTTCCATCGTATTCCTGCTGACTTCGATTCAGAACCGGAGCACGGAGATCAAGCGTCAGAAAGATCTCCTTGTGAGGAAAAAAGTCGAGCTTGCCGATCTCGAAGCCATGCGGGCGACGAAATCGAAGCTCCAGGCGGATATCGCCCGGTATTCAAACGCCGCGTCGCTGTACGATTCCATCGCGCCTGGAAGCGATCGATGGAGCCGCGTCCTGCACTATCTCGCAAACAGCGTGGAAGATTTGAATTCGCTTTGGTTGTACCGGATCCAAAAGGACGATCAGAATCCGAATGTCATCAGGATCAGCGGCCGTTCGATTTACCGGACGCGCATTTCACGGCTTGCCAGCCTGTTCGAGCGCGCCACGTTGAAGTCCGTAAGAACCACTGCGATCAGGGATAAGATTGTCTACGAGTTCGACCTGATCGTCGACCAGATCGACAAGGGTGATGCTGCTCCCAATAAACCACGGTGAGACACCATGTCCTTTAAGATACGAAACTCAATCGTCCTTGCTGTCGTGCTTGTCGTCATCACGGCTGCCGGACTTGTCTACTGGCTCTACATTCAGCCGAAGCAGCTGAAGACCACGCTGGCAGAGATCCAGAAGATCGAAAAGGAGCTCGTGGACGTTCCGCAAACGATGGCGGAAGTGAGCGAGCTGACAGAGAAGCTTGCGGACACCAAGCGGCGGTACGATTCCCGCAGCAAGGAAATCCCATCCTTCGACATCACGTCGCAAACGTATGCCTACATGAGCAAGGGGATCGACGAAGCGGGGATCACGAGCGACAACGAGTTCGTCCGCTTTAACATGACGTTCGATCAGACAAAGAACTTCGGAGGCTATGGCTATAACGTCTACCAGCTGACGGAAGGCGAGGCGGCGTTTGAGAATCTTTACAAGTTCGTTTACTACCTCGAAAACGGAAGCCGGCTCTACAAGATCGCCTGGATCAACATCGATGGACATGAAGCGGTGAACACCGACACAAAGGAGACGCGCAAGTTTCTCGGCTTCTCCATGGAGCTCCACGCATACTTCACGTCGGTTCAGGAGCTCAACACGTCTCTTGCTGCGAAGTCACTCACGTTTACGCAATCTCCGTTTGACCCGTTCGATCCCATCATACTCTCGGCGCTTTCAGGAGATGCGCCCGAGGGAGAACTGGACATCAAGCAGATGGACGTTCGGGCAATATTGCCGGGCAAAGCGTTCGTGATGTACAAGGGTGAGTTGATGGTGATGCACCTCGGCGACAAGGTGTGGCGCGGGTTTGTGAGCCGGATCAGTCCGGCTGAAAGTAAGATTGAGTTTACGCTGAACGAGGGAGGAATTGTGCGGAAGGTCGCGAAGTCAATGGTCTTCGAAAAAAAGAAACGTAAATGAGGGAGTCATGAAAAAACGATCGAGTATTTTCATCACCTGCTGCCTGCTCCTTCTCGTGAACGGCCTTCTCGCCCAGTCTCTGGAGGAGAAGAAGATCAAGCGCGCCGCGGAAGGAAAAGGCGCATACACACAAGAAGAGCTGGTCTCGTTCAAGAGTGATGTGCCGTACAAGCAGGCGATCGAGTCGCTCAGCACACTCAGCAAGAAATTTCTCAAGAAGCCGATCGTCGATCCGTCTCCGCTCACAACTCCGATCAACGTTGAAATCCAGTCAATGTATTGGAAAGACGCGATGGAGCTCATCCTGAGGACCAACAACCTCTGGTACCAGGAAATGGACGACTATATCCAGATTGCTCCTGTCGGAGCGATTGCCGTGTCGGGCGGAGCGATGCCTTCGGGGATGAACGCTCCGATGGACTCGGCCGCGATCATCTCGAAGACGCGTGAAGTGACGATCTCTGCGATCTTCCTCGAAATCAACAAGGCGAAGCTGCGCGAGAGCGGCGTAAACTTCAGCATCTTCCGTGGCCGCGACCTCAACCTCGGCGTTCAATTCAGCGGGGCGGATAATGTCAGCAGCAATATTTTCGGTGTGACGGCCTCGCCGACCAATCCGAAGCTCGCCGTGAACGTCGATGCGGCCCTGAAGATCTTCGAGAGTGAACAGATCGGCGAAGTGCTGGCACGACCGCAAACAACGGTCCGGTCCGGATCGAAGGGGCGTCTGCAGGTAGGTACCGACTTCTCGGTGAAGGAGAGGGATTTCTCCGGCAACATCATCGACAAGTTCTACAGCACGGGCATCATCCTCGACGTGGCGGCGAAAGTGTACCGGTATGGCTCATCGGATTTCATCGACCTTACCTATCACGCCGAACGCAGCTCGGTGACGCCGGGAAGCGTGAGTACGCTTATCAACAAGAGCCAGTCGGATGGACGGAGCACGGTCCTGAACGGTGAGGAAACGTATGTTGGCGGATTATACTCGAACGAAGACAACACCACCCGTGAAGGAATTCCTCTCTTGAAGGACCTGCCGTGGTGGGTGTTTGGACTCCGCTATGTGTTTGGATACGACAAGGTGGAAGTGACGCAGAAGGAGCTGATTATCCTTCTGAAAGCGGAGCTCGTCCCGACGATTGAAGAACGAATGAAGGATCTTGTGAAGGATCGAAATGTGATCGACGACAGGCTGAAAGAATTCCAGCAGGACATGGATAAGAAGACAAAGCATCAATGACCAACGATTTTGAACGGCACACTAAAGTACTTGGGGAGTTCGTCATGAACGTCCGTACGATTTTGTTGTGGGGGATTCTCGCACTGCTGACGCTGCTGGTGTCGTGTCAGAACCCGACTGGACCTGAATCCACGGTGACAGCCGTTTCGACCTCGGTCCGCGGCCTCGTGATGAGAAACGACAACCTCTCGCCGATTGCGAACGCGATTGTTTTCGATATCGGCGGATTGGCGCGTGATACCTCGAAGTCCGACGGTTCCTTCCGCCTGATCTACCAGCTCCTTTCGCAGACGAAGACCACGATCATCGGTACACGCTCGGGCTTCGGCAACGATACCGCAGCAGTAACGTTGAATCCGGGTGTCGATACAACAATCGTCCTCCGTCTCAAGGCTGATAGCTCAAGTCCTTCCGGTGCTGTATCGACAGGAAAGGCGGCCAACATTGTCCTCGTGCAGTCGAGCACGGATAACATTTCGATTCGCGGAACTGGATCGAATGAAACCGCGGTGCTCCAATTCGAAGTGCGCGACTCTCTCGGAATTCCCATTGCCGGCGTGAACAAGCTGACAGTGAACTTCTCGATCCTCGGTGGACCGGGGGGCGGAGAATATGTATTCCCGGTAACCTCAGAAACTGACCCGCTGACAGGACGTGTGACGACCAGGGTCTCCAGCGGAACAAAGGCAGGCGTGATTCAGATCTATGCGACAGCGACTGTCCCCGGAACACCTCCGACCACGATCAAATCAAGCCCGATCAGAGTGACGATATCCGGCGGCCTGCCCGACGACAGCCACTTCTCTATCAGCAGAAAGCCCCTGAATATTGCGGGTGGTGTCTATGACAATCTCCGCGCCCAGATCATGGTGATCGTTGGTGACAAGGAAGGCAATCCGGTGCAACAGGGAACTGCCGTTTCGTTTACGACCACCGGCGGCGTCATCCAGCCAAACGCCGTCACCGATAGGGACGGACTCGCACAGGTCGACCTGATTTCCGGAAATCCGCGACCAGCGAATTCGGTGGCGATTGTGACAGCGAAAACTATTGGCGACAGTGGGAAGGTGATTACAAAGAGTACTGTGGTTCTCTTCTCCGGCGCTACAAGGATCCTGACTCCGACGTCAACGATTACGATCCCTGACAGCGGAGTGGCATCATTCCAGTACCGTGTACAGGATCCAAACGGATTCCCGCTCGCAGGCGGGACAACCATTGCGCTGACAGTCGACGGCCCCGGCTCCGGCGCCCTCGAGCTCTCCGGCGACGTGAACAAGACACTCGAAGATTCGAACGATCCGAACAGCACGCTTTTCACAGCGACCGTCCGTGACAAGCAGCTCAAGGGACCGGCAGGTGCTGTGACGTTCAAGATCAGCGTGACGAGCCAGAACGGGAACTCGTCAGCCACGTTCTCAGGTAATGTCCTGAGCGACACAAGCGTCGTTATAGCGCCGTCCAAGTCCGGGTACATTTCTAGTCTGACTCTCGTCGGCATCGACAACTCACAGCTCTCTGTAAGTGGGACAGGGGCGAACGAGGTGGCGAAGATCACCTTCATCGCAAAGGATTCTGTCGGCAACGCAGTTGAGATTCGCAAGCGAGCTTATGTCACATTCTCGCTCTCTCCGACCGGCGGACTTGGCGGTGGTGAGTTCCTTTTCCCCGCGGCCGATTCAACCGACGCATTCGGGCAGGTATCGACTACGTTCAATGCAGGCTCAAAGGCGGGAGTCCTTCAGGTGATCGCCCGGGCGACAATGTTCGGCCGCACTATCACCTCTTCACCTATCCGGATTACGATTGCGGGAGGTCTTCCAGATTCGAGTCATTTCACGACAACTCTCTCGGCTGTTAACATGCCCGGCTTGATCAAGGCAGGTGCTCTCGGTACTGTTGGAGTGCAGGTGGGCGACAAGTTCGGCAATGCTGTGCAGCCCGGAACGGCCCTCGCCTTCAGCACGTCGGGAGGATTGATCCAGGCCAACGCCTCGACGGATAATAGCGGCCAGGCATCAGCGATCATCTACGGAGGCAACCCGGCGCCCAATGAGCCGACTCTCGGCGGAATCGGCCATGGTTATGTGACAGTTCAGACGGTTGGTGAAGGCGGAATAGCAGTTCGGAAAAAGGTTCCGTTCCTGTTCTCCGGCCAGACGCGGATCGTACCGCCGGCGTCATTGATCACAGTTCCGGACAGCGGCGTCGCTACCTTCCAGTACAGAGTCCAGGATGTCAACGGCAATCCGCTCGTGCAAGGCACGTCGGTGAGCCTGACTGTTGATGGCCCCGGTTCGGGTAATCTCGAGCTCTCAGGAGATGTCAGCAAGACTCTTCTCGATACCGACGATCCGACAACGACGTTGATGACCGCCACCGTACGAGACAAGGTACTGAAGGGTGCCAACGGCGCTGTGACATTCAAGGTAACGGTGACAAGCCCCAACGGCAATGCTGTAACGACGTTCCCCGGTGTTGTGTCGCTTGACACCACTACCGTGCCTCCGGTTGGCACTGGAGGAGGAGTCAAGCCGCGATCGGTAGCGAGCCTGACGGTTAGTGGTGGAGGCCTCTCCGGCACTCTTGGTCCGATTTCAGTGAGGGGGACCGGGGCAACAGAGGCGGTAAAAATCACTTTTGTGGCGAGGGACTCGGTTGGGAACGCAATCGATGCAACCAAACGAGCATATGTGATATTCCAGATAAAGCCTAACGGCGGGACAGGCGGCGGTGAGTATCTTGCACCGGCTGCCGACTCAACGGATGCATCGGGCCTGGTTTCGACCACGCTCAATGCTGGAATATTGCCCGGCGTGGTTCAGGTTGTCGCACAAACGACTTCCAACGGCAATACTATCACGTCTTCGCCAGTAACAGTCACAATATCACAAGGCCTCGCGGATCAGGCTCATTTCACGTTGGCATTGGACACTCTTCAGATTATGCCGCGTGATACCATTTCATTGGTGTCTTGGCCGCAGGCAAGTAGTGCGATTGGTACGATCACAGTCCAGGTTGGCGACAAGTATGGAAATCCGGTCCAGGCGGGCACGGCGCTCTACTTCGGCGTTTCAGCGGGCATAATCTCTCCGAGAGCGGTCACCGATGATCGGGGCCATGCTTCAGTCCTTTGGGAGGGCGGTAATCCTGCGCCTACGCATACACCCCCATTCCCTTACGACACCGCGAGCATATGGGTGCAGACTGTGGGTCAGGGAGGTGTTTTTGTCGGCCAGCGGAACATTATCAGGTTGACCGGCCCATCGAGCGGCGGCTACAGTTCCGGTTACGCGTCAAGCTTGACGCTCAAGAGCAATGACGTCAATCAGCTTTCTGTGAAGGGAACCGGTGCAACCGAGGCAACTACGTTGACTTTTGTGGCCAAGGACTCTGCCGGCAACGTACTTGATCCGAAACGACGCATCTTGGTGAACTTCTCAATTTCCCCGACGAACGGATTGGGAGGCGGTGAGTTCCTCTCTCCAATCAGTGCTTATACTGATGCCAACGGTCAGGTGAAGACGACGTTCAACTCTGGCATCAGATCCGGGGTTGTGCAAATCGTCGCATCCTCCACAGTGAACGGTCAGAATATTACCGTCGCCTCCGGCAAGATCACAATCTCCGGTGGGTTCCCGGATCCTGCCAAAGTAACGGCGTTCTTGTCCAGGCTGAACATGCCTGGTATCGCGAAGACAGGGCCTGTGGGTTCGATCTCCGTTCAGATCGGCGACAAGTTCGGTAATCCGGTCCAGACCGGCACTGCCGTCTCCTTCGGCTCAAACGGCGGTTTGATCCAGCCGTTTGCGGTGACGGATGCCAATGGGCTCGCGACTGTGACAATCCAGGGTGGCAAGCCGTTCCCGAACGATGCAACCGCCGGCGGACCTGGCTACGGAACGATTACGCTTCAGACTGTCGGCGAGAACGGCACGGCGATCAGTGTCCCGATCATCTTCCTGTTCTCCGGTGCGCCGCTGGTGACGCTCCAGAATGTGCCGACTGATACTGTCAAGATCTTCGATGGTTCGTCAACGGACATCGATTTCACAGTCGCAGACGCGAACGGCAACCCGGTCTCCGCCGGACATAGCATTACTGTGTCAGTCACCGGCCAGGGTGCATCCGGCATCACGCTGTCTGGCGATATCAATGTCACAACGCCCGATACGCAGGACAAGGTGAACTTCACTCACTACCGGTTCCGTGCTGCCGATAACGTGATTAACGGCGGGCCAAGTGGTGAGCTCGTCTTTACGATTGCTGTGAACGGTGAGTCAGGAAGTTACATACGGAAATTCTACGGCATTCTGCAGCCGCCCCAGGTGGCGAATACAGTTCCGCCTACTGCGCGACAGCCATCGCAGATCGCCTTCCTGAATATTACCAACACGGATATCTACGTCTCCGGCGTCGGCAACACGGAGAACTCGGTGATCACCTACGAAGTGCGCGACTCGCTCGGAATCCCGATCGACAAGACGCGCAGAGTCTATGCAAGCTTCGGACTCCAGTTCTTCCCGAACACCTACGTCCAGGGAGGATTGCCGCCGCAGATTATTCCGTCGGCTGACAGCACGGATGACTCGGGCAAGCTCCGCACGGCGATCGTTAGCGGAACCCAGTCCGGCGTGGTCCAGATTACTGCATCGGTCCAACTGCCCGGTGGAGGAGTTGTCGTGTCCCAGCCGGTCAAGGTAACGATCCATGCCGGCTTTGCCGACCAGAATCACTTCACGCTGATACCGAGCAGGTTCGTTTTCCCTGGATTCGATGCGTTCACGCAGGTCGGATTCCAGACGGTGGTTGGCGATACCTTCAGCAACCCGGTTCAGCAAGGAACGGCGATCTACTATAATTCTGCCTCCGGCGTGATGCAGACCGGAACGACCGGAACACTCGCGTCTTACACGAACAACGTCGGCATTGCCTCAGCGACATTGTTTACTGTGAACCCGAGACCGGCCGTCGCTCCATTTGAGTACATCCCCGGACCACTTGATCCGTTCTACAACCTCATGGGTGCGGGAAGTCCCGGCGGCCAGAGGAAGGGGTACCACTGGGTCTGGTCATCCACTCAGGGCAAGGGAGGCAAACAGGTCATCGATAGCGTACTTGTCTGCTGGAACCAGGCGCCTATCCTGGTGACTGGAGTTCCGGCGGCGACAGTTGTGGTCCCGCGAGGAGGTACGTCGGCACCTATCAGCATTACAGTGAAGGATGCCAACGGCAATCCGCTGTGCGACGGGACGACGATTACTGCATCGGTGATCTTCACATCCGATGTCCCGGGTATTAAGTTCGGAGTCGGAGGCGATCTCTCGAGCGATCGGGCGTTCATCATGCCGATCGCCGGTTATGCCCGATTCCTCGGATCCGGAACGACGGACTTCACCTTCACGGTCTCCGACCTTTCGACTGGTGGCGGCGCGACGGTCGGCCAGACGATGATTGTTCAGTTCGAT
>DATJQB010000171.1:0-3354 GCA_035506075.1 Bacteroidota bacterium
CGACGAAATGGAGCGGGACCACATTCGATTCCTCCCGCGGAATTTAGCGGAGGCGCTTGACGCATTGGCGGCAGACAACGAATTCCTTCGCAGAGACGGCATTTTTTCCGATGAGCTCATCGATCAATGGGTGAAGATCAAGCAGGTCGAGATCAAGTCCATCGGCACGATGCCACATCCGTTCGAATACAAGCTCTATTTCAATCTCTGATCCGCTGGTCTTCCTCCGGGGGATCGGGATGATCCCCCGGATGGCAATCACCGCTCAACTCCCCGTGGCAACCAATCTTCGTTCCCCGAAGTCAAACCGTCTGTGGACGCGCCTCGCCCCTGTTCTTCCTCACATCGCAAGAAGGAGACGACCATGTCGACCCGCTCAAGAATCGCACCTCTGCTCCTTTCGGTACTTGTTTTCGCTCTCCCGGTTCTCTCACAGACTCTTCCGCTCGAGCGGAGGATCTACATTCTCTCCAAGACCTATGAGTCGATCCCGATCCAGTTCGCGCACTGGCGAACCGCTTCATATAAACCCGAGCAGCTTGACAGCATCTACCAGGTGTTCCTCAAACGGGCAATCGAAACTGAAAGCCGAAAAGAATTCGGACTGCTGATGCGCGAATTCATCGCTCTCCTTCGAAACGGACATTCGTGGTATAACGACAACAAAGCATTCAGCGCTGGCTTCCCCCTTGGATTTCGATGGAGGCTCATTGACGGAAGGTGGACGATTACGCACAGCATCGTGGAAGCCCTTCAAGCGGGAGACGTCGTCGAAAAGATTAATGACAAGAAAATTGATCAGTACTTCCTGGAATTGGCGAAGTACTTCAACGCGAGCGATGAGCGGGCAAGACAGGGACGACTCCTCGGCATGCTCACCATGATCCTGCCGAACGAACTGACCCTCGACATCGTCACACGCTCGGGTGCATCAAAGCATCTCGCTCTCAACAGGCTCTATCTTAAACCGGAACCGAACGTCTTGAAAACCGAGTCGAAGTGGATCATGGAAGGAAGCGTTGCGTACATGAAAGTGCCATCATTCAACAGCCCCGAATTTGAACGAGATGCGCTCCAGCAGCTCAAAAGCTACGCACAAGCGAAAGCGATCATCGTCGACGTTCGGGGGAATGGCGGAGGATCGACCCCCAGCCGCCTGACAGCAGCGCTCATGAACAAACCGTACCGATGGTGGACGGAAGGAAGCCCGATGACTGTGGGGCTGTTCCGGTACTACTCCGAAGCCAGGCCAGGCATCGAACTGAATGATTACTTCCGGGACGCTCAGCTCGTGTGGCAGAGCTCAGAGACCCAACCCGACTCCGGCGCTTACCAGGGGAAGGTCATCATCCTGGCTGACAGGGGAACAGGATCTGCAGCGGAGGATTTCACGGTGCCGTTCAAGGACAACGGCCGGGCGCTCATCATTGGCGAGCCGACGGGCGGATCAACCGGGCAGCCGTACATGTTCAATTTCGGGGACGGGATCAGCATCGGGATCGGAACCAAACGAGCGTATATGCCGAGCGGGGCGGAGTTCGAGGGAATTGGGATCACACCGGATATCGCCGCGCCGGTGCAACGGGACGATCTCTACTCAGGACGCGACCGGGCGCTGGAGCGGGCCGTTGCCGAAGCAACGAAGTGATGCCTGCAGATTGATGTGCTCTGCGTTCACAATCAACCCGGACATCGAACTAAAACTCAAATCTTGAGAAGGAAATCCCGTGTCTTGAGGAAGTGACGGACCTGCTGAACAGTGAACTCAGATTTCAGCTGAAGAGCTTCGACGGAGTTGAAAGCATTGTGCGGTGTAAAAAGCACGTTTGGATATTCCAGCAGTCGCTTCACGGTATGCGCGTGGGGAGCCTGCCTCCCCTCCGGATTGCGAAGCGACGCGCCGAGCGCTCCCTCCTCTTCAAACACATCAAGCCCGACACCCGCGAGCTTTGATTCCGCCAGGAGCCTTTCGATCGCGTCCAGCGGCGAAAGTTCACCGCGCGCGATGTTGACAAACACACACGCGCGTTTCGCCTGACTCAGGAGGTCGTAGCTGAAATAGCCTCTGTTCTCCTCCGTCAGGTTCATCGCACAAACGATGACGTCAGCCCACCGGATCCCCTCTTCTTTGCCGACATATTCGATGCGGCTCTTGCCGGGCGCAGTGTCGATTCCCTTCACGTTGAATCCAAGTCCGCGCGCGATGTTGACAATCTCACTGCCGATCCGACCAACGCCTACGACGAGCATGTTCTTTCCGAGGCATTGCGGCCCTGTAAGATTTTCGCGATTGAAGACACTGAACTGGCGAATCTGCTGCGGCAGTTTTCGGAGAAGCGCCATGGCAAGGAGAATTGCATGCTCTGCCACTGCCCGGGTCGCGTATTCCTCAAGATATCCAAGCGGTAGAGTCCGGTGAATTTTTGATGCGAGGACGACAAGGTGATCGAAGCCCGTGCTGCGGCTAAGGACGCCGTCGATGTGCTCTTCCCATTCAGGAGGGACAACGGATTGCGTTCGAATGCTGATGAGGCGCGCCGGCGGGGTCTTGTGACCCGCCTCTGCGATAGTCTCCCGCGCAAAACCGTACGTCACGTCGCTGCCAAGCAATTCACCAAGCTTCTTTGCTTCATCTCCAAATGCTTCGTAGAAAAACACATCCATGGTGATCGTTCTCCTTGCTTCTTTCGATCCGCGATCTCAGCTGGAAATTTCTAATTCCGTCAGCAAACAGAAAAGGCGTCTCATCGACGCCCTCCCCGGAATTTCTTGAATACCGTTTCAACCTAACCAGTAAACATTCCATTCGCCCACGCTTCTAGAACGTTCCTTGCATGAACCAGGTGCTGCCGGCTCAATGAACGCGCGATGCACAGCATGAGCACTATTTCTTCGCGATTGATCCGATCAGGGCGTCGAATTCCGCGCCGGATCCCTCAACGGTCTTTGCCGGACCCGTGAATTTAAAAAACACTTTACCTTCCGGTGCCTCGACGATGGCGCCAAACAGCCTGAAGTTTTCCTTCTTCCCCTGCGATTCCATCATTGGGCCCGCCGGGGCAAGATAGTTTCCTGCGATAACGACCTTGGCAACCTTCATCCCGTTGACCTCTTCTTCTTTCTTCATAGGTGCCGGAGCATTCTCGAATTGGCCGCTCCACCGCTGGATATTGCTTTCGATGTCCCCGCCGGCTCCCGTCGGGAAGTACGACACGGCACACTCGCCCCCTTCGGCATCACCTTGCGCGGCGGGGATGGTATATGTCACAACCCGCATTGCACGCGGACCGGCCTTCGACCATCGGCTTGGATACGACCAGACAATTCCACCGCCTGTATTTTCCGCGACTTCCT
>DATJQB010000172.1:0-3708 GCA_035506075.1 Bacteroidota bacterium
GGACGGTCGTCGCGCAGGTTCAGTAATCCAAGGAACGACGAAGGGTTCGCACGAAGGACGCGGGCGACTTTGTTATAGATCTCTAGTGTCGAATCAGGGTCGTTGGCGGCGAATGCGTTCACAAGGAACACGCTCTTGCCATCCTTTGTGTATCTCCAGATCTTCAGCCGCCCGGCGTCGTGATGTGCATTCTGAATTCCCCTGCTGCAAATCTCGTCCGAAATTCCAAGGTCGTCCGCTACCCTCCGGACAAGAGCGACGTTATCAGAGAACTCAAGCGGCCCTCCTTGCTGCCTTTCAACATGAACAGCTCTCAAGGCAGAACCTGGAAACCCCATTGCCGCATCCCGGAAGAAGTGAGCATACTGTTCCGGGACGTAGACTGACACTGCTCCGGGCACATCCAGTTTCAGGACTTCGGCGATCGCGCCTTCCGTATCCCCCATCGCTTCGAGATGATCGCGCCGCACGTTCGTGATCACGACAATGTTCGGCCTGAGGATCTGCTGCGATTCGGCAACGTGGTTTTCGGGACGAATGCTCATGATTTCAGCGATGAGGCAATCGACCTCCATTTGCGCAGCGGTGTGGAGAATCTTTTTCTGTTCAAGAATTGAAACGATCCCCCGGCGAGGGATGTCTTTGATTTCGCCGTCAGGAAATTCCAGTTGTGCCTGGGAGCCGGTCGTCTTCGCAAGAACTCTCATGCCTTTCTGGCGCAAGACGGACGAGAGCATGCGTACGACGCTCGACTTGCCGCGCGAGCCAGTGACAGCAATGACCATGGGAATGGATCGGCGCAGACGATCGAGCGTGATGCGCTCATACGCGAGAAAACAGAGGAATGCAGCAAGTGAGAGAAAGGCGACGGTCACAGCAGTGCCATTGATGTTCGGATGGGTTCTGGCGTACAATCTATTTAATTATTCGCCCGAAGCAAGTACCAATCGGCAGGAGCTCCCGGCCAACTCGGTTCATCGGGTCGCTCGCATGCAGGGGATTGCCGGCATGTGCGATTTTCTTCGTTTACATTTGGGACTTTTCTTATGACATTAGCTGTCGCACAGGCTGAAGCCTGCAGCGCAAAAAGGCACAATCGGCAAGACCACTGTTACCCGAATCGACGGATAAAGAAACGTGTCGCATATTCCATCAGTCTCCCGGAGTCGCCATGAAAGTTACGTTCACTGCGTTCTTGTTCATTCTCTTTACTAGCCTCGCCATGTCCCAGTCCATCTTTCCATACAAATATCAGGTCGAGACGCTCCCGAACGGACTCAAGGTGATCATGATTCCGATGGAGAGTCCCGGGCTGATTGCATATTACTCGATCGTCCGGACTGGAAGCCGTGACGAAGTGGAACCCGGAAAATCCGGCTTCGCCCATTTCTTTGAGCACATGATGTTCCGCGGCACCAAGAAGTATCCCGGGCCGATCTACGACAGCCTTATCACGAGCATCGGCGCCAATGCGAATGCCTATACGACCGATGACTACACGGCGTACCATCTCAACTTCGCCAAGGAGGATCTCGAACGCGTTGTTGAACTTGAGAGCGATCGGTTCCAAAACCTCTATTATGAGAAACCTGCTTTTCAGACCGAGTCAGGCGCGGTGTACGGCGAGTACAGAAAAAGCATCACAAGTCCCTTCTCGGTCCTGAACGAGAAGATGCAGGACCTCGCGTACAACGTTCACACGTACAAACACACAACGATCGGCTTCGAGGCGGATATCAAGGCCATGCCGGAGCAGTACGAGTACAGCAAGACGTTCTTCTCCCGCTTCTACCGCCCGGAGAATGTCGTCCTTGTCATCGCAGGCGATATCGATTCAAAATCCACCATGAAGCTGATTACGAAGTACTACAGCAGCTGGACAAAAGGATACACGAAACCCGCGATTGTACCGGAGCCTCCGCAGGACGCAGAACGGAAAACAGAGATCGTCTACAACGGCAAGACGCTGCCCATCATCGACATCGCGTACAAGGGGGATGCGTTCGACCCGGACAGCAAAGACTTCGCAGCGGCGAACCTTCTCGGTGATCTTGCATTCGGCGAGACGAGCGCACTCTACAAAAAACTCGTGATCAACGATCAGAAAGTACAGTTCCTCAGCACAAGCATTCCTGTGAACAGGGATGTACCGTTGTTTGAGGTGTACGCGATGATCAAGAAGATGGAGGATGTGAATGCGGTCCGTGATGATGTCTACGCGACCCTGGACGAATTCAAGACAAAACCCGTGGATGAGAAGCGGCTCTCCGACCTGAAGAAGCGTTACAAGTACGGATTCCTCATGGGACTCGACACTCCCGATCATGTTGCCGGAGGACTGGCCCGCTACGTCGCAGTCACAGGAGGTCTTGAGGACGTCGACCGGTTCTACAAGGAAGTCGATTCTGTCACTCCGCAGGATATCATGAAGGCAGCGCAGAAATATTTCACTCCGGAACGACGCACGGTCGTCCTGCTGAAAGGAGCCAAGTCATGAAGACCATCGCACTTGTCTCGCTCCTGTGCTTCGCCTGTGCAATTCCCACTATCATGATCGGAGAGGAAGCCGTGACCTCCACAAAACCTGTCCTGCTGCCTGTCAAGAATGACCCGACTGTTTCATTCCGCATCTGGTTCAAAGTGGGTTCACAAAACGATCCCGTCGGCAAAGAAGGGCTCGCTTCTGTCACTGCAGCCATGCTCTCCGACGCATCCACGGAAAAGAATTCATATTCAGAGATTCTCGACAAACTCTATCCGCTCGCGACGAGCTACAACGCGTCTGCCTCAACCGAAATGACTGTTTTTTACGGCAGAACCCATAAGGACAACATCAGCCAGTTCTACACGCTCTTCATGGATGCAATCCTCACGCCTGCATTCAAGCAGGAGGATCTCGACAGGATCAAGAGCCAGTTGCTGAACTACCTTGAGAATACGCTCCGCTACTCGAGTGACGAAGAACTCGGCAAGGCAGTTCTTTACAACGAGTTGTTCCATGATACCCCGTATGGACACCTCATCGCCGGTACCAGTCAAGGTGTGGCGGGCATTACGCTTGACGATGTGAGGGCATTCTACAAGAAGTACTACACGAAAGACAATCTCGTGATCGGCCTTGGGGGAAGCTACACTGATGAACTCCTGGCAACGATGAAGAAGGATCTGGCGAAACTTCCGTCCGGCGCGCCAAAACCGGTCCCTGTTTCGAAAGCGAAGAAACTCACCGGTTTCGATTTCACAATCGTGGAAAAAGATGCCCCGGCAACGGCAATCAGCATGGGTTTCCCAATTGACGTTTTGCGCGGCTCGAAGGACTGGTATGCGCTCGCGATCGCAAACTCATGGCTGGGAGAACACCGGAACTCCAGCAGCCATCTTTACCAGGTTATTCGTGAAGAACGCGGGCTCAACTACGGCGATTATTCGTACATCGAAAACTACCCGAATGGCGGTCAGCGCCAGCTTCCACCGCAAAACGTCAGCCGTCGTCAGCAGATTTTCGAAATTTGGATCCGCCCTGTTCCAAACGAGACCCGACATTTTGCATTGCGCGCTGCACTCCGCGAGTTCAAAAAACTTGTCGACCAGGGGATGACGAAGAATGACTTCGAGCTGACCAGGAATTTTCTGAGCAAATACGTTCTCCACTATGCCCCGACAACAATGGAGCGGCTGGCATATGCGCTGGACGACCGGTTCTACGGG
>DATJQB010000173.1:0-19758 GCA_035506075.1 Bacteroidota bacterium
TGTGGTGATTGCCGAGCCGACCAACCTTGGGATCTACCGCGGGCACCGCGGGAGGATGGAAATCCAGGTGCATACAAAGGGAATTTCGTGTCATGGCTCCGCTCCGGAACGCGGCGTCAACGCAATCTACAAGATGGCCCCGATCATCCAGGACATTGAGAAGCTGAACGAACGCCTGACGGGCGAGCCCTTCCTCGGCAAAGGAACCGTGACGATTTCCGAGATTCGCTCCACATCGCCGTCGCTGTGCGCGGTTGCTGATTCTTCGACAATTCACCTCGACAGGAGGCTTGCGGCAACAGATACGCTGACGTCGGCGGTCCAGGAAATTGAGGATCTGCCGGGTGTCAAAGCAGCACAGGGAGAGGTCGTCGTGTGCGACTATGCCGTCCCAAGCTGGAAAGGACTCACGTACCCGACAAAGAAGTACTACCCTACGTGGCTCCTGCCGGAAGACCATCCGGCGCTTGCAAGCGGGCTGACTGCGTATCAGAAGCTTTTTGATGCCCAGCCTGTTCTCAATCGGTGGCACTTCAGCACGAACGGTGTGGCGGTGATGGGCATGCACAAGATCCCGTGCATCGGGTTCGGCCCGGGGAATGAGATCTACGCGCACATGGCCACCGAGCAGATTGAGATCGAACAACTCGTGAAGGCAATGGCATGGTACGCGATGTTCCCGCTCGTGTATACCGGCTCATCAAAAACTCGCGGCTGAGTAACCCGAATGGACATTCTCTCCAACATCGTTGCCGCCCTGAAGGCCGGTGAGCGCGTTGCGCTTGCGACGATCGTTTCATCGTCCGGGTCGACACCGCTTCCGACCGGATCGTCCATGCTCATTGCGTCCAATGGTCAGCGGATCGCAGGGACTGTCGGTGGGGGATCGCTCGAGGCAAATGTTCTTGCGGCGGCGAAAGACCTCACGGCCGGCGGCCGTATGTCCGTTCTTCACGAATTTGGATTGAACGAGCCTGAATCGGCCGATGGAATGATTTGCGGCGGCAATGTCGACGTGTTGATCGAAAACCTCCAGCCCGATTCCGCTGCGGTGTTCTCGCAGCTCTCTGAGTTTCGGGAACAAGGAACTGACGGTCTTCTCCTGCGGCGCATTGATTCATCGGGGCTCGTTCATCGTGCAGCGTTCCGGCTGGAGGAAAAACATGCTGACGCTCATCAGGCTCCGGGCTCGTGGCTGAACGACCCATCCCTCCCTGGCGAAAAATTCGACCAACTCGTTCAGCGTGCGCACAGGCAGGATCGGGTGGAGCGTGTAAGGACGGGATCTTCCGAGCTGCTGATTCAACCGATCAGCGGGATACAACCCCTGATCATTTGTGGCGGGGGACATGTTGGTCGTTCGGTTTCGAAAATTGCCGCGGCGACCGGGTTCGTAGTCACGCTCATCGACGACAGAGCTGAGTACGCGACGGCGGATCGGTTTCCCGAAGCCGCACGTGTCCTGGCGGCAAACTGGAAGGACGCCCTTGATGCGGCGGGAGTCACGTCGTCGACTTCGATTGTTATTGTCACGCGCGGCCATCAGTCCGATAAAGAAGTGCTGCGCCTTGCCGTTGGAACCCCGGCCCGCTATATCGGCATGATCGGCAGCAACAAGAAGGTGCTTGCGACGTTCGATGCGCTGGAGAAGGATGGAATAGCCCCGGAAGCACTGAAACGCGTGCATGCGCCGATCGGTCTCAGCATTGGGGCGGTTACTGCTGAGGAAATTGCCGTGAGCATCGTGGCAGAACTCGTGCGTGAGCGGAGGCGATTCACAAGTGCCTCCGTTTCACTTTCGGATGCAAAGAACCGCAACGCCGGCGGAGCTTCATAATTTGCCGATCTCCGGCTGCCCGGTCGGAACCCGGATATCGCCCCCCGTTTCACCCTTTCCTTGCAGTCCCAATTGCTTGTGTCGCGAATCGGAATAGTGTCCAACTGTCAAACAAAAAACGCTTGACAATTGCAGACTTTACCTGTACTCTGGTTATACCTAGTATACCAGGTTAGCCCATGCCAATCGATGTACGCAACTCATCCCCGTTGTATCTCCAGATCATCGGCGAACTGAAGTCGAAGATCTCGGAGGGAACGTTGAAGCCGGGCGATCAGGTCGGCTCCCACGCCGAACTGGCTTCTGCGTATGGGGTGAGCCTCATTACCGTGAAGAAGGCACTCGCGACGATGATTCAGGAGGGAGTGCTGTTCAGCCGCGTGGGCAAGGGAACCTATGTTGCCCAACAGGCCGGGGCGGCGCCGGGACCAAAGCACAAGACAATCGGACTTGTTCTTCAGGACTTCCGCAGTCCGTTTTTCTCCCGCATCATGCACAGCGTCGAAGACGCTGCCTACGAACTTGGATATCACGTCCTCATTTCGAACTCATCGGGAAGAGCCGAGAAGGAAGACGCTCAGATTGCGCGGTTCCGGACATTTGGCGTGAGCGGTCTGATTATTGCCTCGATGAGTCATAACTACAACGCGACTCCGACGATCCGCAAACTGCTCCGTGATGGTTTTCCCTTCGTCATGGTCTCCTATATGGCGGATACGGATGTGCCGTTCGTCGGGAGCGACCATCAGCTCGGCGGATTCATGGCAACCGAACACCTGGTGAAGCTCGGGTACGAACGAATCGGATTTATCAACGGGGAAAAAGGAAACGTCGTCGGGGAACTGCGAAAGCAAGGATACGAAGCGGCAATGCGCGCGAGCGGCCGAAGACCTGACCATCGGTTCCAGTTCCAGCTCAGGCTCAAAGGGGAACGTCACGATTATCAATCCGGCTACGAAATAGGGAAGAAAGTCTCAAAACTTGCCCTCCGGCCCGATGCCATGTTTGTGTACAATGATCTCGCAGCGCTCGGCTTTATCGATGCGTTTCTTGAGCGCGGCCTGAATGTGCCGGACGATGTCGCCGTGATCGGTTTTGACGACATCGAGCGGGGCGAATACTCGACGGTTCCTCTCACGACCGTGCGGCAACCGACCGACTCGATCGGCAAAGAGACAATCAAAATGCTTCTCCGTTTCATGAAGGGGAAGAGGGAGATCATCCGAAAAGTCGTGAAACCCGAATTGATCATCCGTCAGTCGTGTCCCGTCAGGAAAGAGCGCAATGGCAAGGGACACGGGAATGGATCCGGAACAGCTCATTCACTGATATCAACGAAACATGTAAAGGACCTGGCATGAAGAACTCGTTCGATCTTACCGGCAAAGTCGCAATTGTCACAGGAGGATTCAGGGGTCTGGGGCGCGGAATGGCAATCGGTCTTGCGGGCGCAGGGGCCGATGTGGTTCTCGTTGACCGTGAGGAAGCTTCTGACACCGCAAACGTCATCAGGTCCATGGGACGAAAGGCGATGACGTTCTCCGCGGATCTCATGTCCATAGAGGCCATCCCATCGATCGTGAGCAAGACGGTCGAATCGTTCGGGAAGGTCGACATTCTCGTCAACAACGCCGGCACCATCCGCCGCACGCCGGCGGTCGATTATTCCGAAAAGGATTGGGACGACATCATGGCGGTGAACGCCAAGACGGTCTTCTTCTTCAGCCAGGCTGCGGGACGGGACATGTTGAAAAGAAAATCCGGGAAGATCATCAACGTCGCATCGCTGCTCAGCTTTCAGGGAGGAATTCTGGTGCCGGCATACTCGGCGAGCAAAGGAGCCGTCGCCCAGGTGACGAAAGCGCTGGCCAACGAATGGGCGTCGCAGGGAATCAACGTGAATGCAATCGCTCCCGGCTATATGGCGACCGATAATACGAAGGCGCTCAGGGAAGATGCAGCACGCTCGAAGGCGATTCTCGACAGGATACCGGCAGGCCGATGGGGAACCCCCGAGGACCTGGCTGATGTGGCCGTGTTTCTCGCGTCTCCAGCCTCCGATTATGTGAATGGACATGTACTTGTTGTTGACGGTGGATGGATGGCACGATAGCAGGAGTGATGGTGCGGCGATCCGCTTCCGATCCGGTACGGAGACCAGGAATGCGGGCCATGTTTGTGAAGCGTCATTGAAAAGGAGAACAACGATGGACGTACGGTTTTCAACTGATCCGGCGGGATTCAGAAGGATGACAACGGAAGAGCTCCGGAAGTCGTTTCTCATCGATCACCTCTTTGTAGCGGACGACGTGCCGATGGTGTATTCCGATATCGATCGCTCGATCACGGGGTCCGCCGTTCCGGTCAAGGGGCCGCTCAGGCTGCTCGGAACGAAGAAGGAAATGGCGGCCGAGTATTTCGCGGAGCGCCGGGAAATCGGCGTCATCAACACGGGGGGCGACGGGGTGATTGCCGTGGATGGCAAAGATTACGCGATGGCGTTCAAGGATGCACTGTACATCGGTCGCGGTGTCAAGACCATTGAGTTTTCCAGCAGGTCAGCTGCCGCGCCGGCGATGTTTTATTTCGTCAGTTACCCGGCGCACAAGGAGTTTCCGACGACGCATGCAAAATTCTCCGACGCCGAACCGGCACGGCTTGGGAGTCAGAAGGACGCGAACAAGCGGACCATCTATAAATATATCCACCCGAACGGAATCAAGAGCTGCCAGCTTGTGATGGGATTGACGGAGCTCGAGGAAGGAAGCGTGTGGAACACGATGCCTCCGCACACGCACCAGCGTCGCTCGGAGGTCTACATGTATTTCAATATCGAGCCCACATCGATGGTTGTGCACCTGATGGGTCAGCCGGACGAAACTCGCCACATCGTGATGCGGAACCGTCAGGCTGTGCTCAATCCAAGCTGGTCGATCCATGCCGGTGCCGGAACACAGGCATATACGTTCATCTGGGCCATGGGGGGAGAGAACCAGGTTTTTGACGACATGGATGGCGTCAGCGTGAAGGATCTCGTCTAGCGAATCGTCCTTTTGAAGGAGAGAAAAGAAGAAAACAATGAAACAGCAACCCCGCCTCATACTGCATGAAGATCGTTTTTTTGATCCATCCCCGACGGTCAGAACTATCGCCCGGAAATTGTATCGGCGTGTGAAGGACCTTCCGATCATCAGTCCGCACGGACACGTTGACCCCAACATCTTCGTGGACAACGAGCCGTTCCCCAACCCGACGGAGCTGTTCCTCATCCCCGACCATTACATTTATCGCATGTTGTATTCGCAGGGGATTCCGCTCGAATCACTTGGAATTCCCGCCCTCGACGGTTCGAGGGGGGAAGTGGACGCACGGAAGATCTGGAAGCTTTTCGGAGATCATTACTACCTCTTCCGGGGCACGCCCACCGGTGCGTGGCTGAACCACGAGTTCTCGGTGGTGTTCGGCATCAAGCAGCGATTCAGCGGCGCGACCGCGATGGCGATCTATGATGAGATCCAGGCGAAGCTCAAGACACCGAAGTTCCGTCCACGCGCACTGTTCGATCGGTTCAACATCGAGGTTCTTTCGACGACGGATGCAGCGACGGATACACTCGCGCCGCACCAGAAACTCCGCGCATCTGGCTGGAAGGGAAATATCATCCCGTGCTTCCGCCCTGACGGTGTCACCGATCTGAACAATCCAACCTGGCGCACGAACATTGACCTGCTGAGTCTCCGTTCCGGCATCGAACCATCATCCTTCCGACGGTACATCGAGGCACTGGAGAACAGGCGGAGCTTCTTCAAATCCATGGGGGCTGTTTCCACGGATCATGGAATCCTGACTCCGTATACCCACGAGCTTTCCGAGCGGGAGGTCGAGAAGCTTTTCCAGAGAGCGCTCAAAGGCCGCGCGACGCAGGAAGACGCCGCGGCGTTCACGGCCCACATGATGATGGAAATGGCACGCATGAGCGTCGAGGACGGGCTCGTGATGCAGATCCATCCGGGCTCGGACCGGAATCACAACGCACTGATCGCTGCGAAGTACGGGCTCGACAAGGGATGCGACATTCCAACGCAGACAGAGTACACGCGGAACCTCAAAGAGCTTCTCAACAAGTACGGGAACGACCCTCGCTTCTCTGTTCTTGTCTTTACACTTGATGAGACAACCTATGCGCGGGAGCTCGCACCGCTCGCAGGTCACTACCCGGCGATGAAACTCGGTCCCCCGTGGTGGTTCCACGACAGCATCGAGGGCATGATGCGCTTCCGTACGATGGTGACGGAGACTGCCGGCATCTACAACACTGCCGGGTTCAACGATGACACGCGCGCGTTTGTTTCAATTCCGGCCCGCCACGATCTCTCGCGGCGTGTGGATTCAAATTTTCTCGCCACGCTTGTGGCGCGACACATCGTCGATCCCGATGAAGCTGAAGAGATGGTTGTGGCGCTCGCAAACGGACTTGTCCGATCGGCATACAGACTGCCCACGCACGTCAAGAATGCCTGACGCATGTGGATTGCGTACCTATGAAAGGAGTATCCTGAAATGGCGGCAGCTGCAGAGCAAACAGTGAACCCCGGCAAGTACCGTTGGACGATTTGCGCGTTGCTGTTTTTTGCCACGACGATCAACTATCTCGATCGCAACATTCTCGGCCTCCTGGCTCCGACACTGCAGAAGGAAATTGGATGGACATCGATCGAGTACGGGTACATCACGACCGCGTTCCAGGCGACGTATGCGCTCGGCCTTGCCATCTTCGGCTGGTTCATCGACAAGTACGGTACGAAGATTGGTTACGCACTTTCGATCGTCGGGTGGAGTCTGGCCGCGATGGGACATGCGCTGGCCGGGTCCGTGTTCGGATTCGGCGTCGCCCGATCGCTGCTCGGTCTGAGCGAGTCGGGAAACTTCCCGGCGGCAATCAAAGCGACAGCCGAGTGGTTTCCCAAGAAGGAACGCGCCCTTGCGACGGGCATCTTCAACTCCGGCGCCAACATCGGCGCTGTCGTTGCTCCTGCCGTGGTTCCCTGGCTGACGGTGACGTACAGCTGGCGTGCTGCGTTCATCTTCACGGGGGCCGTCGGATTTGTGTGGCTCGTATTCTGGCTCCTGTTCTATGAAAAACCGGAACATGCAAAGAAACTGACGAAGCAAGAGCTCGAGTACATCCTCAGCGACCCCGCGGAGCCGGCGAGCGAAAAAGTCCGCTGGATGCAGCTGCTCAAATACCGCCAGACGTGGGCCTTCGTGGTCGGAAAATTCATGACGGACCCGATCTGGTGGTTCTATTTGTACTGGCTCGGGTTGTTCCTCAACAACAATTTCGGACTGTCCCTGACGGGACTCGCACTTCCCCTGATCGTGATCTACATGATGACGAGCGTTGGCAGCATCGGCTTCGGGTACCTCTCCGGTGCCATGATCAAGCGCGGCATGCCTGTCAGCAAGAGCCGGCGTATCACCATGTTCATTTGCGCGCTTCTCGTGGTCCCCGTCATCGTGGCGGCGAGTGTGACGGATATGTGGCTCGCGATCTTCATCATCGGCCTGGCTGCCGCGGCGCATCAGGGTTGGTCTGCAAACATCTTTACAACAGCGTCGGATATGTTCCCGAAAAAAGCCGTTGGTTCCGTGGTTGGTCTCGGAGGTTTTGCCGGCTCCGTCGGCGGCATGATCCTGCTGATGAGCTCGGGATACATCGTGCAGGGGACGGGGAGCTACATTCCGCTCTTCATCATCTGCGGCTCTGCGTACCTAGTCGCTCTCGGGATCATGACGCTCCTGCTGCGCAATGCAAAGCCGGTGGAACTATAATCGAAAAAGGATGAGAGAATGAACCTTGCTGAACTCACACACCAATATGATTTTTCAAACAGGACCGTCGTCATCACGGGAGGAGGAGGGGTGTTGTGCGGGGAAATGGCGTGCGCACTTGTCGGTTGTAACGCGAACGTCGCGATCCTTGATCGGGATCCTGAACTGGCACGGCAGGTTGTCCAGAGGTTCGAAGGAATCAAGGGGAAGTACCTCGTGGCAAAGGGGGATGTGCTGAACAAGGAGAGTCTTGAAGAGGCGTCGGCGGAGATTGTGAAGCAATTTGGCCGCATCGATTGCCTGATCAACGGTGCGGGAGGAAACAACCCCAAGGCGACCACAAACCCTGATCAATCGTTCTTCGATCTTCCGCCCGAGTCGATCAAATTTGTTTCTGATCTTAATCTCCTTGGGACGATTCTTCCAAGTCAGGTGTTCGGGAAGCAGATGGTCGCGCAGAAGGAGGGGGTCATCGTCAATATTTCGTCGATGAACGCGTTCCGACCGTTGACGCGCATTCCTGCATACTCGGCAGCGAAAGCTGCAGTGAGCAACTTCACGCAGTGGCTCGCCGTGCACCTGGCGCAGGAGTATTCTCCCACTATCAGGGTGAACGCTATCGCACCCGGATTTTTCCTCACGAACCAGAACCGGTTCCTGCTGACGGACAAGGAGAGCGGCGCGCTGACAGCCCGCGGCAAGAAGATTATCGATCACACACCCATGGGCAGGTTCGGTACACCCGAGGATCTCCTGGGAGCGACACTGTGGCTGTTATCGCCTGCGTCGGCGTTTGTCACGGGCGTCGTCATTCCGATTGATGGCGGGTTCTCGGCATATTCGGGTGTGTAGAGCAATCGATGTCGCGGGACGAGCCTTCGGTCCGTACGTAAAGATCACAAGTGAAGAAACTGACTGAATGAAATCAAGGAGCAAGAGATGAGCAACGAACTGAACATTCGCACGAGTGGAGCACTGGATCTTGTTTCGCTGGGAGCCTGCGTGCACCGGCTGGATCCCGGGATTATTCCGTTCCGAAAGGCGACGCAGTGCCAGATTCACGTCAGCGGTGGAGAGTTCAATGTTGCGGCAAACCTTGCCGACTGTTTCCGCTTGAACACGGGCATTGCCACAGCGATGGTCGATTATCCGATCGGCGACCTGATTGCAGAGCGCGTCAGGGCGATGGGTGTACAACCATTCTACAAACACTTCAAGCACAACGGTGTCAACGGCCCGAACATGGCAACGGTGTACAGCGACCAGGGGCACGGTGTGCGTCCGCCCGTGGTGTTTTATAATCGGTCGAACGAGGCTGCGGCACAGCTCAAGCCGGGGGATTTTGACTGGGATGCGATCTTTGCCGGCGGAGTCCGCTGGTTTCACAGCGGCGGCATATTTGCAGCGCTCTCGGAGACAACGGGAGAAGTAATCATCGAAGGGATGAAGGCCGCCAAGAAGGCGGGCGCGATCGTCAGTTTCGATCTGAATTTCCGCGAGAAGTTGTGGAACATCTGGGGCGGTTCGAAAAAGGCAGCCGAGGTGATCGGCCGGATCGTCGAGAATGTCGATGTTCTCGTCGGCAATGAAGAGGATCTTCAGAAAGGGCTCGGCATCCCCGGTCCCGAGGTGGCCGCAACGTCCTCGCTCGATCCGAAGACGTTCTTCAGCATGATTGACAAGGTGCTTGCGAAACATCCGGACGTGAAAGCGGTGGCAACGACGCTACGCGAGGTGCATTCAACAAACAGGCACAGCTGGCGTGCCGTGGCATGGGTCAGCGGAAAGACGTACATTGCACCCACATGCGAGCTCGACGTTCTCGACCGTGTTGGGGGCGGCGACGGATTCGCAGCCGGGTTTATTTACGGACTCCTTGCCGGCGAAACGCCGGAACAGGCCGTCAGGCTCGGCTGGGCCCACGGCGCGTTGCTGACAACAACCCCCGGGGACACGACGATGGTAACGGTTGAGCAGGTCCGGGCGTTTGCCAAAGGGGGATCGGCGAGAATTCAGCGGTAGGCCGGGAGCACAGGCGCCTCTGGCTTCAGCGGACGCCGGGATCGTTCAGAAGAGTGCACACACAAAGCGAATCAAACAGGATCACATACGCAAAGCGGAGGAAACACAATGGCTGAGCATGAAAAACATCTGTACATGATCGTTTTCCCCATCAATGCGCTTGTGGCTTCCCAATTGGAGCCGAAGGAATTTGCCGAGCATTATACAATCGGCAGTGCGAAGCATTACAAAGGGAAGGTGATCTTCGCGGAGATCGACATCAAGTTCCGCAATCCCTATTTCGACATCGATCACTACCTGGAGCTGACAGTTCCTCATCCGGATGGACGGCCGAAGAAGACGAAATTCATCTCGTCGTACGCTGTGCTTGAGCACGTCGATCTGAAGGCGATGAAGAACCTCTACCTTGTAACGGCCAACGGCAAGTCATTGGAGTTGACGGCCAAGCCGTATGATGCTGTGAACGAGCCCGGTCTGGTCCGGATTTACCAGGAGATGACCCCCTTGACAAACCTTGTCGCATCGACGCTGGACCAGCGGACGTTCGGCAAATACATCACCACGGAAACCCGGTCCAAGGGCGCGCCGAAAATTTGTTTCACCCAATACGACTTCAACGTTGCGGAATTCATGGAGAACAACAAGAACCGTGAGATCATGTATTCTCCGATTCCCGAAACGAATCCGACGCGTATCTATGATTATCTCCTCGAGCTCAAGGCGGAGCCGTCGAAGAAGACAAAGACAATCAGCCTGAGCACAACGCTTGTCGAAGCGTCGTACGCACTGATCAAACACGGGTTCTGGTTTGCAGCACCCGGAGAGTTGTTGTTCTATCCCATGCCCTCGCACTCTGATCTCGAGAACAAGTATTACGATTGGTGGAGATTTGTTCGGTGAGCATGGCTGATCGGTGGCCGATGTGAAGGGAGGTCACCGGTTCGAGTTTAGTATCCCTCATCATCGTTCATGCAGCTGCACGAAGTACCGGAGGTGGTTATGAACATACATCTGTATATGCTCTGTTACCGATTTGAAGCGCTTGTAGCGTCGCATCTCGAGCCGGAAGCGTTCGGCCGCTACATGGCGATTGGGACACAAAAGAACACACGCGGGAACGTCCTGTTTTTCGAGATCGATCCAACATTGAAGAGCGATTACTTCAAGCTGGATAATCTTGCCGAGCGGTGTACTCCCCATATTGACGGAAGCCCGAAGCGAAGCAAGTACATTTCCGTGTACCGGGTTCTTGAGCATCTGCCGCTCCCGGCATTCGGCAAGCTTCATCTGTGCACTGCCGACGGACGGGTGCTCTCGCTGAACTCTTCGCCGTATGACCCGAAGAGTGAGACACCGGGATCAAACCTCTATGAAGAGCTTTGCCCCGTGAACCCGCTCGTTGTCTCGGCGCTTGCGCCCTCGTCATTCCTCAAATTCATGACCGATCCGAAGAATCCGGTCAGCGTTCCCCGTCTTTTCTTTGTCGACATGCTGCTCGACAGGGACGAGAGCGGGTCGCTCGCAGGGTACCTGCCGTACCCCGATCCCCTTCACCTTGTCGACTGTCTCAATGACCTCGAGAAGGGGAGCGACAAGAAAACCAAGACGGTCTCCCGTGCGCCGCGGCATCATGCATTCTTCCGGACAATCCGGCGCGGGTTCTTCATCGGAGATCAGACCGGTATGAAATATTACGAATTCCCCGAGCGGCGCGTGCTTGAAGTGGAAAACGCGAAGTGGTGGCGGTCCGCTTCGGAGAGTCTTATTTCGTGATGGAAATTTCAGGAATGACACGAATGTTTCACCCATCCCGGTTGTCGAAGAGCACGGCTTGTTCAAGTAACGAACCAGGCCGGCGAGCTTCCATATCCGGGCTTAACCGTCCCAATCGCACACAAGCAGTCTAAGGAAATGGTCTCTACAATGAACACGATACGACGATACTTCAAGTCTGAGGTTGTTCGACGGTCGTACCTGATCCTGATGATGGTCGTATTTGCCGCAGTCTACATTGGGCAAATTGGCTACAGCCAGGACAGCACGAAAGCCGCGACAACCGTCACTGAAACACATCACTTCCAGGCCTTCTCGCTGTTCAGCGATCCGAAGTACACGCCGATGGAAATCACAGCGCTCATTGCTGTGCTCGGAATCGCCATTGCCGGACTCCTGTACGCACTCCTTCTTGTGCGACAGGTCTACCGGGCGGATTCAGGAACGGACAAGATGAAAGAAATCGCTGCGGCCGTGCGTGAGGGAGCCAATGCATACCTCGGCGCGCAGTTCAAACGCATCGGTCCGTTGATCATCATTATCACGATCCTTCTGTTTGTCACTTACACCGGGTCGGAAGATGCATTCCGGTGGGGACGCGCGTTCGCGTTCCTCGTGGGCGCACTCTTCAGCTGGACGGTTGGCTTCGTCGGGATGAGGCTGGCAACCACGGGAAACCTGAGAGTCGCGTCAGCCGCGATGGAAGGCTACGGCAAGGCCATGCAGCTCGGCTACCGGACCGGCACCGTCACGGGAATGCTGACCGACGGACTTGGATTGCTGGGCGGCACGACGATCTTCCTTATCTTCGGCGACAAGGCATATGAAGCCCTGCTCGGGTTCGGCTTTGGCGGCACGCTCCTCGCGCTCTTCATGCGTGTCGGCGGCGGCATCTACACGAAGGCCGCAGACGTCGGAGCAGACCTGGTCGGCAAGATCGAAAAAGACCTTCCCGAAGACGATCCGCGCAACGCAGCCACGATTGCCGACAACGTTGGCGACAACGTCGGCGATTGCGCCGGCATGGCGGCGGACATTTTCGAGAGCTATGAAGTCACGATCGTCGCAGCGATGATCCTCGGCATGGCGAGCTTCGGACACAAGGGAGTCATCTTCCCGCTGCTCGTCCGCGGTATCGGTGTGCTCGGATCGATCATCAGCACGTACACCGTGAAAGCGGGCGAACACGATTCATCCGACAAGGCGCTCAAAAGCGTCCATCGGGGATTCTGGATCGGCTCGTTTATCAGCGTCGTCGGATTCTTCGTCCTGGGCTTCTACTACCTGCATTTTGACGCCGCATATCTTCTTATGAACCCGATGGCAGCGGCAGGATTTCCGCACGGAGATCCGTCTGCACTCTCGGCGATCGCGACATGGGGAATCCCGGGGCTTGATCTTCGTCCGGCCCTGACCTGTCTCATCGGTGTGTTTCTTGCAGTCGCACTGAACAAGGTCACGAGCTACTACACGCACACCGGGCACGCGCCTGTGAAGAGCCTGGCGAAAGCCTGCACAACGGGTCACGCGACGAACATCATCCAGGGATTCGCTGTCGGTTATGAAAGCACGGTGGCGGCGATCATTGTCATCGCGGCTGCAATCATGTTGTCGGTGCTTGTGTATGCGGGCACTCCGCCGCTGTTCATCGCCTACGGCATTGCCATGACGGGTATCGGCATGCTGACGTTGACAGGAAACACGATTTCCATGGACGTGTTTGGTCCCGTGGCTGACAACGCCAACGGTATCGGCGAGATGGGCTATGAACCGAAGGAGATGGAAGCAAAGAAGCCCGGCAGCTACAAACGTGCACGCCAGATTCTTGCTGACCTTGACGCCGTTGGCAACACGACAAAAGCCGAGACGAAGGGAATTGCAATCGGATCGGCGGTTATCGCTGCAGTGTCCCTCTTCGCAAGCTTTATCGCCGTTATCGCGGTCGGAAGCGAAGAAAAAATCGGCGATATGACCACGGCACAATACCTGGCTGAGGCTGGAAAGCTGACCGTGGCAGATCCGATGGTGTTCATCGGCTTCCTGATTGGCGGCGCAGTCCCGTTCCTCTTCAGCAGCATGCTGATCCGCGCTGTCGGCCGTGCGGCGTTCGACATCGTTCGTGAGTGCCGTGAGCAATTCCGCGATCCCGAGATCTGGGAAGGATCGAAAAAGCCGGACTACGGACGCGTCGTCGATATTTGCACCAACACGGCGCAGAAAGAGCTCATCGGTCCGGGGTTCCTTGCAATCATGGCCCCGTTGCTCGTCGGCTTCCTGCTCGGTCCGTACGCACTCGGTGGATTTCTTGCAGGCATGATCCTTGTCGGCCAGCTTCTGGCGGTATTCATGTCCAACGCCGGCGGCGCGTGGGACAATGCAAAGAAGATGATCGAAGACGGAATTTACGGCGGCAAGGGCTCGGAGGCCCACAAGGCAGCGGTGACGGGTGACACGGTCGGCGATCCGCTCAAGGACACAGCCGGCCCGGCGGTCAATCCACTCATCAAGGTCATGAACATGGTGAGTTTGCTGGCGCTCGGACTTGTGCTCCAGTACAACATGAGCGCCCCGAAACTTGCTCAACCAGGGACTGAATGGGCAATGAAGGCGATCGGAGCGATGGCGGCAGTTCTCTGTGCCCTGGCAATTGCCTGGGCCGTTTGGCAGAGCAAGAGGGAAGGGGGAGAGATCACCCAGCTCGACTCTGCTGAAACGTCCCCGAAGAAATCAAAGTAGAGTTACTGGAAAAAGTTCACACGAGCGGTACAGTGGAGAGAAGCGGAGGGCGCGGAGAGTCGGCATTCGTTGGTCGACGATCTGCGCTTCCTCCGCATTCTCCTTTTGATAGTACATTCAAGGCTCTCAACAATCATAGCTGGAGGAGCGGCAATGGCTGTAAACGTCCGGGCGGCAACCGACGCTGAATTCGATCTCCTTGCGCTGGGCGAATGCATGATACGTCTGAGCCCTCCGGGACATCAGCGGATCGAGCTCACGCCCGTCTTTGAAGCCTATGCAGGAGGGGGAGAATATAACGTTGCGTACGCTCTCTCAAGGTACGGAATGCGAACAGGCTGGATCTCGCGCCTCGTCGACAATCCGCTTGGCCGCTTCATACAAAACCACGCCCGGGCAAGCGGAATGGATCTCAGCGAAGTTGTCTGGGTTCCGTACGACGGGTCGGGGCGCGCGGACCGGATCGGACTCAACTTCACGGAAGTCGGTATCGGCGTGCGGGCGAGCGTCACGATGTACGACCGCGGACACACAGCCGTCGCTCACATGAAACCGGGCGATGTTGACTGGAAGAGAATATTTCAGCAGCGCAAGGTCCGGTGGTTTCATACCGGCGGCATCTTTACGGCACTGAGCGACACATGTGCAGCGGTCGCACTTGAATCGATGAAGGCAGCGCACGAAGCAGGGACGATCGTCAGTTATGATCTTAACTTCCGCAGCAAACTCTGTTCGTCCAAGAAAGCAATCGAAGAAACCAGGAAGCTGATGCCGTTCATCGATGTGTTGATAGGCAACGAAGAGGATTTTCAGAAGGTGTTGGGATTCCAGGTGGAAGGAGCGGATGAAAATCTGAAGCAGCTCCCTCTTGAAGGCTATAAGAAAATGGTGCAACAGGTTGTGCGCGCCTACCCCCACGTTCAGGCTGTCGGCACAACGCTGCGTGAGGTCGTGAGCGGACTTGTCAACAACTGGTCTGCTATCATGTACTACGACGGCGTCTTCTACCAGTCCCGAAAGTACGAGAACCTGGAAATCGAGGACAGGGTGGGGGGCGGCGACGGGTTCTGCAGCGGGTTTGTGTACGGTCTTCTCCACGGCATGCCGGCACAGGAATGTGTCGAGATGGGAGCGGCGCATGGTGCGCTGCTGCAATCGACACGCGGCGATACAAGTATGGTGACAATGGAAGAGATCCGCCACGTGATGGGCGGCGGATCGGCACGCATTCAACGGTAGTCGGACGGAACGGCATGGTCTATTATCAGCGAGGATCTGAACAGGAAATTCTCCGGGAGGAGGATCTGAGGGCAGGACTGCACGAAGCTCTCGGCAGGCTCGGAACAAAGCGGAAGGTTCTGGCGCTTCCCCCCGATTTCACACGCTTTCATTCGCATGCGGGCGTGCTCACGCGCCATGCATGGGAATACTACAAGGATCGCCTGACGGACATCCTTCCTGCCCTTGGAACGCACTCTCCAATGCAGGAAAAGGACATTCGCACGATGTTCGGCGAAACTCCGCTCAGCCTGTTCCGCGTGCACGATTGGCGCAATGACATCGTGACGCTTGGCGAGGTGCCGGCTGCATTCATTCATGAACAGTCCGAAGGAAAGCTCGACTACTCATGGAAAGCCCAGGTCAACAAGCTGCTTGTACAAGGAGGATTCGACCTGATCCTGTCGATCGGTCAGATCGTGCCGCATGAAGTTGTCGGCATGGCGGGACACAACAAGAACATTTTCGTCGGAACGGGCGGACAGGAAGGCATCAACAAGAGTCATTTTCTCGGGGCTGTCTACGGAATGGAACGCATGATGGGACGCGCGGACACTCCCGTGCGCAGGGTGCTGAACTACGCTTCAGATCACTTCGCCAGGCATTTGCCGATCGTCTACGTTCTCACAGTCGTCGGACGCGGTACGGATGGCAGCCTGGTCGTGCGGGGTTTGTTTGTCGGCGACGATGCCGAATGCTTCAATCTTGCGGCTGCCCTTTCGCTCAAGGTGAACTTTCAAATGCTGGAGGAGCCGCTCAGGAAAGTCGTTGTGTATCTCGATCCGGCAGAGTTCAAAAGCACGTGGCTCGGCAACAAGAGCGTGTACAGGACGAGGATGGCCATCGCCGACAAGGGTGAGCTGATCGTGCTGGCACCGGGACTGAAGGAGTTCGGCGAGGACAAGCAGATTGATACGCTGATCCGCCGCTACGGGTATGTGACAACGCCGGAAGTACTGGATGCCGTGAAGAACCACGATGATCTCAAGCAGAACCTGAGCGCTGCGGCGCACCTGATCCATGGCTCGTCGGAAGGACGATTCACAATCACCTATTGCCCCGGACATCTGACGAAGCAGGAAATCGAGAGCGTGAATTTCCGCTATGCCGATCTGCCCTCTATGATGAAGAAGTACGACCCCCGCTCGTTGAAGGACGGTTTCAACACCATGTCTGACGGTGAAAAAGTGTTCTTCATCTCAAACCCGGCCCTTGGACTGTGGGCTCACCGGGACCGCTTCCGCTAGCTCATTGGTTTGAACACAGCGCAGCTCACTGAAGCAGATCGATAAAAGAAAATGAAAGTCGTTGTCGACAAGAAGATTCCTTTCATCCAGGGCGTTCTCGAACGCCACGCGGAAGTCATGTACCTCGAAGGAGCCGAATTCACACAGCGGGACGTGCGCGACGCCGATGCGTTGATCGTCCGGACACGAACGACGTGTAACCAGCAACTGCTTGAAGGAACGAAGGTCCGCTTCATCGCTTCGGCGACGATTGGATTTGATCACATCGATACGAAGTACTGCGAATCGAACGGAATCTTCTGGACAAACGCGGCCGGGTGCAACTCGTCTTCTGTCCAGCAGTATGTTGCTGCTGCGCTTTTTCACATGGCGGACAAACACCGGTTTGAGCTCTCGCGGAAGACAATTGGCATCGTCGGAGTAGGCAACGTGGGGAAAAAGGTGGCGACGCTGTGCAGAAGTCTCGGCATGAACGTTCTGCTGAACGATCCGCCGCGGGAACGGAGTGAAGGGATGGGAGCATTCGTTCCGCTCGACGTGCTCATCGAACAGGCTGATATCGTAACACTGCACGTTCCGCTGAACGTGGATGGCCCCGATAAAACGCTTCAACTCGTCGACCGGGATCTGCTCGGGAAGTTCAGGAAGCACCAGATCCTCTTCAATTCATCCCGGGGCGAGGTCGTCGACGGTGATGCATTGAAGCCCGTGCTGAAGAGCAAGATGATCGCGGATTCAGTTCTGGATGTCTGGGAACACGAACCGGAGATTGACAGGGAATTACTCGGCCTTGTCGGGATCGGGACACCGCATATCGCGGGATATTCGGCAGACGGCAAGGCAAATGGCACTGCCATGAGCGTGCAGGCGTTCAGCCGGTTCTTCGGATTGGACCTGAACGACTGGTACCCGCACAAGGTGCCGATGCCTGCGGGCACGATGCTTGAGGTCGAATGTGAAGGCCGCAGCCTGCAAAGCATCCTGGCCGATCTTGTCCGTCGAACGTACGATCTCCTGACGGACGATGCACGCCTCAGGATTTCGCCGGGTACATTCGAAAAGCAGCGCGGTGAGTACCCGCTGAGAAGAGAATTTCCGACGTTTACTGCGAAGCTTGTCAACGCACACGATCATGTGAAATCGGCCGTGCGCGCCCTGGGATTTAATCTATATTCATAAACACATGAGAAAAGAGAAAACGTATGCAACAGCAAGCTGATTTTGGTCTCGTCGGGTTGGCGGTGATGGGAGAGAATCTTGTCCTCAACATTGAAAGCCACGGGTTCACCGTTGCAGTCTTCAACAGAACGGTCGAAAAAGTGGATCATTTCGTCCAGGGACGGGCGAAGGGAAAGAAGATTATCGGAGCGCACACGATTGCCGAGCTTGTGGCGTCATTGAAGAAGCCGCGGCGGGTGATGCTCATGGTCAAAGCAGGCAAACCGGTTGACGAGTTCATCGAGCAGATCATCCCGCACCTTGAGGCCGGCGACATCATCATTGACGGCGGGAATTCGCACTTCCCCGACACGATCCGCCGCACGAAGTATCTCGAGTCGAAGGGACTTCTCTTCATCGGAACAGGCGTTTCGGGAGGTGAAGAAGGCGCATTGCGCGGTCCGTCGATCATGCCCGGCGGTTCGCCTGCAGCGTGGCCGCACGTGAAACCGGTGTTTCAGTCGATTGCGGCCAAAGTGTCCGACGGAACGCCGTGCTGCGACTGGGTCGGCAACGATGGAGCGGGTCACTTCGTGAAGATGGTGCACAACGGCATCGAGTACGGCGATATGCAGCTTATCTGCGAGGCATATCAGATTATGCACGATCTCCTGGGGATGGAAGCGGATGAGATGCACGGTGTCTTCGAACGATGGAACAAGGGAGATCTCGACAGTTATCTCATTGAAATCACACGCGACATTCTCGCGTTCAAGGATACCGATGGGAAACCTCTTGTCGACAAAATCCTCGATACGGCGGGGCAAAAGGGAACCGGAAAATGGACGAGCGTCACGTCGTTGGACCTCGGCACACCGCTGACCCTTATAAGCGAATCTGTTTTTGCCCGGTGTCTGTCTGCGATTAAAGAAGAGCGCGTCGCGGCGTCGAAGGTGCTCAAGGGACCGGCGGCAGCGTTCAGCGGTGACAAGACGGCGTTTCTCGCTGACCTCGAACACGCGCTCTATGCTTCAAAGATCGTATCGTATGCACAGGGATTCACGCTGATGCGCGCTGCAGCGGAGGAGTTCAAGTGGACCCTCAATTATGGCGGCGTTGCACTCCTGTGGCGCGGCGGATGCATCATCCGGTCAGCCTTCCTCGGAAAGATAAAGGAAGCATTCGACGCCAATCCGAATCTTCCGAACTTGTTGCTCGATCCGTATTTCAAGCAGAAAATTGAAGCTTCACAGCAGGCCTGGCGTCGCGTCGTTGCAACAGCGGTGACGAACGGCGTTTGGATCCCGGCGTTCTCGACCGCCCTGAACTACTTCGACGGGTACCGCAATGGCAGGCTCCCCGCGAATCTGCTTCAGGCACAGCGGGACTATTTTGGTGCACACATGTACGAGAGAGTCGACAAGCCCAGGGGAGAGTTCTTTCACACGAACTGGACCGGCCGCGGCGGAGAAACTGCATCGTCGACGTACATTGTGTAGGTACATGCCAGAAGGTCAGATTCGACGTTGAGGCGCCCTGCGACAGTGATTGGTTTCCTGTGCAGGGCGTTTCCGTGTCGGCGAGTGATGTGGCTTTGAAAATCTCACCTGCAAGCGACTTGGATTGGTGCGAACGTGGGACTCTTTCTCATTTATGATGCATGCGCGCTTATGAATGACAATGCGGTTGTGGACAAACCACACGGCGGTGACAGCGGTGGCATATCCGGCCGCTCCGGTCACAGAGCGCCGCAGATCTATCGTGATCACTGCACATGAGCCGTTCGGTGTGTTCTTTGCCAGGAATGTGAATCTGATCGACTGCACGACCATAACGCGGGATGGAGCCAGCAAACTCTCTGAGTCAAGCGCCGAT
>DATJQB010000174.1:0-2718 GCA_035506075.1 Bacteroidota bacterium
AGCCGACGAGGCCCCATCCGCCCAACACGAGTACTGTTTTGTTCTTGATATCCATATTATGTTCTCTCGACGACGATTGCTGTTCCGTATGCAAGTACTTCCGTAACCCCGGCGGAGACTTCGTTTGCGTCGTACCGCATGCCGATGATGGCATTCGCCCCCACCTGTTGGGCATGTTGAATCATGATGTCATATGCTTCCTGGCGCGCCCGTTCGCACAGCTCCTGATAGAGCGAGATGCGACCGCCGAACAACGTCTGAAACATTGCGCCGATGTTCCCGATGACCGAGCGGGACCGGACGGTAATCCCACGCACGATGCCGATGGTTCGCGTTACCCGGTAGCCGTCGATCGTGAATGCCGTGGTGACCATTGAGTGATCCATGGAACCCTCCTCATTTGAGCTTCAGGGAACTGACGCATTTTTCGAAGGCGTTAAAGTACGCTTCCCTCTGGGGCGCGAAGTAGTTAATCGTGATGCGAATGACCTTGTCGTTCTTGACGACAAAGTACGCACGGCTCGAAATGTTTGGTACGCCAGAAGGATAGTCTACCCAGTACGCTTTGTTCCCATCGATTGTGCTTTCCCCGGTCCCTTTTGCCTTGTATTTGCCCTTGTTCTGTTCCCACACCTTGTCGACCGTCAGTTTCTTTGCCCCAAAGACGTCGATGTGAATACTGCAGTCGAGACGATCGGCATGGAGCTCCATGACGAGGTCTTTATCCTTTTTCTGCTGGGGAGCTGTCACGAGGTTATCCGGGTACGGCATCGTGAAGTACTCGCACTGGTAGGTATCCATGTTCGTTGAGGCAACCCAGACATTCGATTTCCTGGGAGCGACGAACGGGAGTTCGAATGACTTCAGGACCGCATCGAATACCGCCGTGTGGATTGCGTACTGATCTCCGTATCCCACACAATCGATTGAGTAGAGGGCAGTATCCCCCGGCACAAAAACCCGGAATCCGATGATGCTGGTTTTCGACGTGACCTTGACGGAATAGGGAACCTTCGTCGCAGTCTTGCCCGCGACTGTCACCTGCTCGTCCGGCTTGAGTTCGATGTCCTGCCAGGTCTGCTTGAGTTCATCCTTCGCGGCCTGAAGGGTTGCTTCGGGAGTTGACCCGCCATACTTCTGCACTTCAGCGACGACTTCGGCTCCCTCCTCGCCCGTGCTTGGATCAATGAATTTGTTTGCCACTTCCTGCGACTTGCAGAACACTGCCTTTCCAGTCGTACCGATCGATCTCCATTCCTTCGGGTACTTGATTTTGAACCCGTAGCCGGGATCTTTGTATTCGTTCATCTCGCCGACGGCAATGGGTTCCAGTTTTTTCTGCTCGCAGCCGCTCATGAAGAGCCCGACGAACAGAAGGGAAACGAGAAGTGATTTCATGATGGAATTCCTTCAATAAATATTGATGATGAATACTATGATTTCGGCACGACGACATCGTACCAGGGCTTCTTCTCCCGGGTTCCGACTTCATCGATATGGAGATGTTTCAGTTCAGTGTATTCGTGCAGTCCCTCAATTCCAAATTCACGTCCGATGCCGCTCTGTTTGTATCCGCCGAACGGCGCTTTCTCCGACAACAGATGCCATTCGTTCACCCAGACGGTCCCCGCGCGCAGCTGCTTTGCAAGCGATGTGGCGCGTTCCTTGTCGGCAGACCACACGCCCCCTCCCAGACCGTACATGGAATCGTTCGCCATGGCGACGGCATCCGCTTCAGACTTGTAGTTGATGACGCAGAGAACCGGCCCGAAAATCTCTTCCTGGGCAACGGTCATTGTGTTCTTCACGTTTGAGAGGATCGTCGGCTCCACGAAAAATCCCCGCGCGAGTGACGGACTGTCGGGAGTGTGGCCTCCCGCCGCCAGGGTCGCTCCCTGCTGAACGCCGCTTTTGATATATCCCAGGATACGTTGGCGCTGCTTCTCGGAGATCACGGGACCCATGTCGGTGGAACTGTCCATGGGATCGCCAAGCTTGATCCGTTTCGCCTTCCCGACAATCCGGTTCAGAAACTCTTCATGGAGCTTCTCTGGCAAAAACAGCCGTGTCCCCGCTTCGCAGCACTGACCCTGATGATAATACACTCCGTACAATGTCCCGTCGATCGCCAGGTCGAGGTCGGCGTCTTCAAGGATGATGTTGGCGGACTTGCCTCCGCATTCCAGTGTACACTTCTTGAGCGTCGCGGATGCGAGTTCCATGACTCTTTTGCCGACCGCCGTGGATCCCGTGAACGACACTTTGTCCACGCGAGGGTTGCGGACAAGCTCTTCCCCGGCATCCTCTCCGAAACCGGGGACGATATTGACCACACCCGGGGGAAATCCAAGCTCATGGATGATCGCCGCGAGTTCCATCGCGGTTGCCGGCGTCAATTCTGACGGTTTGAGTACGACAGTATTGCCGGCTGCGAGCGCCGGTCCGAGTTTCCATACCGCCATTTTCAGAGGGAAGTTCCAGGGGATGATGGCAGCGACGACGCCGATTGGTTCATGCACGAGGAGATTCCGGCTGAAGCCCGGCTTCGAAAGCCCTTCAATCGGCTGTTCAGTCTCAAGCGCTGCAAGCTTGGAGAAGTAGTTCATCGCGCGTGCGCTCAGGTACACATCTTCCTTCGCTTTGCGGATGGTTGATCCGGAATCGGCGGCCTCGAGCCGTTCAAGATCGTCCTTGCGTTCGTTGATCTTGTCGGAAATG
>DATJQB010000175.1:0-23373 GCA_035506075.1 Bacteroidota bacterium
ATATTGGGTCATTGTGCAGCGAGAGTTCCGCAACTTCAAGACGTTTTTTGTTCGATCGATCCAACTCGTACAACCGACGACAAAGACAGGAAATCTTCATTACACCGGCTTTCAGAGCGCCTGTTTGCCAGACTTTGTACCGGAGAAGGATACATACTCCCCGGGCGAGTTTGCTTTACTACCAAATTATCCAAATCCATTCAATCCAAGTACAACAATCACATTTCAGATTGCGTCCTCAGAGTACGTCGTCATCAAAGTCTTTGACATCCTCGGAAGAGAGATGCAGACGCTCTTGTCAGAGGGGCAAACTCCAGGAATACATTCTATTGTGTTTAAGGCAAGTGCGGAGATGAGTTCAGGAATCTACTACTGCCGAATGACAGCTGGCTCATTCAGGACCACAAGAAGGATGGTACTTACAAGATAACCGCGCCCACCTAACATGCAGCTTCAGTGGCGCCTCTGGCGCGTGAGAGTCTACAGACATTGAAATGAACCACAGATACGTCCGCGCGGCATACTGCATCTTAACGGCCTCGGATTGCCGCAGCCATGCTTTGCTCGATGCCAAAGAGCAGCATTTGGCCGCGATTCGTTGTCCGGCAGAAGAAAAGCAGAGGATCCAAATGAAGAATCTTACTCTAACTATTATCACGATTATCGTTTCATTGTCCATTGGGAGCGCCCAGGCCCAGGTTGACAAAAGGGACGATAGATCACCTAAGACCAAAGAGACTGAAAAACCCCAAGTCGGGTTCTACCTGGTTATCGCAGAAGCCGATAGTCAGAGCGCACTTCCTGTAGCAACCACAGATCAGCGGGTTGTGCGATATGATTACAGGTTTTTGCGGGATAGCGAGCGAGGAGTACCCAGGTACATTCTTTTATCGAAAACCGCTGATGTGCCGCTTCTTCTATCGAAGACGCCGGAGATAAAGGATAAGGGTGAAAATGGTTTTCCAGAATTACGACTGGAATTGACCCCTGAAGCCGCCATCAAGCTTGAGAAGCTGACTCGGGACCATCTGAACGGCGAGGTAGTATTCGTCATCGACGATGAACCGGTTACACTTCACAAAATTCGAAGTATCATCAGTGATGGAAAGTTTCGACTCTCGAGATGTACAGATACTGCTTGTCACTATATTTACGGTCGCCTGGTAGAGAAGCATTAGCGTCCGCGCGGTATCCTGCAACTTCATGGCTTCGTCTTGCGGCGGTCGTGATTCGCCTGACGCAGAAAAACGGCACTCAGCGAGAGTCGTTAGGCCGCCAGAATCAGCTTTCGAGGTGACTCATGTTGACAAATCATCTGCTCTTTGGCAAAAGAGTGTTCTCAGCGGTCTTTGCTCTGGAGGTCTGGATTCTGCTGCTATCGATCATAACGATTCTTGTAAACCGATCGGACACCGCGATCCTGAAACGTCAGGCTAATGGCTGGTCCCCGTACAATGTGGTACTCACGTCGGTAGAAGTGTTCAACAGTGACGAACAGAGAATTGCAAAGCGCTTTGCGACAGATACTCTGTTTGGATTGATGCGGAAAGGCCTGATTAAGAGATACCAACGCTTTGAATTAGGGACTTCCATTGCAGTAAACGGCGGTGTCTGGAAACAGCGATCTCAATTTTTCAAACAGAGCCTGCTCAGAGAAGTCTCTGTCTATAACGAAGTGAACGGTTTTGATTTACTGACGCAAATCGTCGATAGCGAATCCGGCAAACTCTATGCCCAGGTTTCCCGATCTGCGAAAACATGGATCTACGAATAGCGTGCTGTCGGCCTAATGAGCGGCTCGCGTGGCGCACGGCGCTCATTGACGGGACTAGCGCGCAGACGAATCCGGGGCGCGAGAGTCTACGGGTGATCAGGGGCAGGTCAGGAGAAACCGTACTTGTCGGCGATATGCCAGGACGGACAAAACGAATTCACGAATACTATCGCGGAAGAGCCCATGAAACAACTCAAGTCACTTACTATCCTCTTACTGACTTTGCAGTGTTGCGTTCTCTCAGCATGTCAGTTCTCTCAATACGCCACCGTCACGACTACCAAACTCGAAGACAATATGTGGGTATTGGAGGGATCCGATCATACAGATATGTTTTTGGTGGAAGGAACACAACGAGCTCTTCTCATTGATACCGGAACGAAAATCAGAGATCTCGACAGCATCGTCAGCCATGTTACGCGGAAGCCTGTGATGGTCGTGATAACCCATGCACACAACGATCATGCGGGGAATATCGGGTACTTTCCAGAAATATGGATGCATCCGGCAGATACCGTCATATTGAAGAGGGGCTATGCCGGCCAGATTCATTTTGTAAAAGATGGAGATATTTTTGATTTGGGCGGAACGCAGATCGAAGTGAGTCACATGCCCGCCCACACTCCCGGATCCATTGTCTTGCTCGACAGAAAAGCAGGTAACTGCTATTCAGGTGATGCGTTCGGCTCGAACCACGTTTGGCTGCAACTGAAACCGCTCTCTCCGATGCAAACCTACGTTAATTCATGCATCAAGATGGAAAAGCTGATGGATAGCGGGATCAGAAGGATCTATTGTGGACATTACTATTACGTGAAGAAGCCGTTTGACAAATCGTACATCACCGCGATGCGGCAACTGGCCGAGGGTCTCATCAATGGTACAGCTCCCGAGGCCAAACCGTATGCTACCAAAGCAGGTTGCGAGAATCCGATGTTTGTCACGAACGGGCCCGCCACCATTGTGTTCGATCCGGATTATCTCAATCGGAAAAAGGAATAACCTCTTTAGTGATCGGAGATTCAAGCGGGCGCCTTCACGGCCGGCCGCAGGCCCAACGATCAACGGATACGTCTGCACAGTGAAACCCATATTCTTGGCTCCGCGTTGACGCACTCGCTCTTTACTTGATACGGAAAAGCGACACTTCTTCCCGATTCGAATGAAGGCAATCCAACTTTAACCAGCCCATGATTTATCATATCGTCCAAGAATCGGACTTTCTGCCTCTTCTCACCGAACATGGCTATTATCCGGCCAACTTTCAGGAGAGCGGCTTCGTCCATTGTGCGCTCGAGGCTTCGGTAATTTCGGTGGCCAATGATTACTATTCGGATGTCGATGATCGACTATTGCTGCTGAAGATCGATCCGTTGAAACTGAGCTCGCAAACCCGATTTGAGCCTCCGGAACCGGTAAAGGGAATTTCAGAGAGCCACATGACCACCTCCTCAGTGTTTCCACATGTCTACGGTCCGATCGAGGAGTGTGCCGTGGAGGGAGTTGGTCTGCTCGAAAAAGGGAAGAACGGTTACGCCTGGCCGCAGGAGTTCGTCTCTTTGAGTCAATATATTAACCGAAATATATAGAGTGCCGCGGGACCATTGGCCTAAATTCAACCGGGTTCCTGACGAGGCCACCTCTTTGCAGCTTTGGCAATCGCAAAACCTGCCGTTTCCGGGCGTACCAGGCAGAAGTCAACCGCATATGATCCGATCAGCAGAAACTTCCGCGTTATAAATCACGTCTTAAGAGTCGCACATCAGGGCTGTCCGGTCTTGCCTGATGTCAAGCGACGCCCGTTCTCCTCGATCTGTGAGGGCACGAGCGCGTTCAAGAATCGAATAGCCCCGCGGAGCATTTCTCCATGTTGATCAAAGTAGCCATTCTGATTGCCTTCATCGCCCTGGCCTTTTACCGGATTCGTGAAACCAAAAGACGTGGTATCGGCTTTCTTGATGCACTGGGAATCACCTTCAACAAATATTCCATCGTCGACGCAATTGTTGGTGGGATCGTTGCCGGAGCCATTGTGTCTCTGATGTTCTTGCTTGAATGGCGGTTCAATTTGCTGTCGGTCGATGGCATTGAGAGCGTATCAGTGCTCGGCACGGATATCTCAACACCGTTCGTCGTCAGTTTTATTGAAGAATTGATGTTCAGAGCAATCGTCATCGGTTGCCTTGCGCTCTGGATGCGCAATGCATCTATCATAATCTCCATCTCGGCGATCATCTTCGCCAGCGCTCACCTGCAAAATCAAAACGTGAATATGTTGGCATTTGTTGGCTATTTCGTGGGAGGGATCGTCTATGGAATCGGATACTTGCGTACAGGCTCTCTATGGCTACCGATGGGTCTTCATCTCGGTTGGAACTATTTTCAAGGCCGCGTGTGCGGCTTTTCCCTGAGCGGTTATCAAGTGCCGGATTGCCTGATCCTGCAGCACGCCGTCGGATCTCCTTTGTGGACCGGTGGAAGCTACGGCTTCGAAGGGGGGGTATTGGGTCTCGTCGCACGTCTTTGTATGTTGTTGCTAATCCTCTTTTGGCTTCGGACAAAGTATTCTCACTCACGCAACAGCTCCGATGCTCTGCACGCTCTCACGGGCGCGTAAACCATCCGGCCGTTCACGGACCCACGGCACAAGATCCGGTCGAACTTCCAACGATCAACCAGAGGGACGTTTATGAAAAACCTGGCGTTATCTTTCAGTGGCTGGTATTGCCTCGCATTTGCGGCGTTCCATCTTACATTCTGGAAAATATTCCGCTGGAAGGCAGACTTGCGACAACTGACCCCAGTTAATCGCGCAATCACGCAAGTCCTGAACTTACGGCTGGCATACGTGCTTCTGTTCGTTGGCATTGCGCTGCTTCTGTTTCAGAACGATTTATTGGCAACCGGGTTAGGACGGTTTATTCTCGTCGCAATGTCGCTCTTCTGGATCATGCGGGCCGTGGAACAGATCATATTCTTTGATCGTTCAAGCACCATTTCATGGGTTCTCGTCCTCATTTTTCTTCTTGGCGGGGGGCTCTTTGTGATTCCGGCCCTCTAGTCATCGGCGAGGACGATGCCCGCCGGCGAAGCCCGAACCGGAGAGGAATTCATCAACAAGAGCGCCACGTTTGATGACACGATACATCTCAATGAGATACTTTTGCGCAATCGTCGCCGTCTTCATCTTCGTCAGCGGGGGAGAGTGTCAGCAGTTCCACGTTCGCCTCGACACGTTGACGGTCTTGGACGATCCGATGATCGATGTTCACATCTTGACTTCGGCTCCGAACAAACCCGTACGATTACCTCCCTCTGAAACTGAGAATAGACGCTTCTTTTCTGAGTTCTACAGTTGGCAAATGGCCAAGGATCCCGAGTTCGTCATCATGGTCGTTTCAAAGCAAGACGGCGACCTTCTGTGCATCGACAAGAACAACAACAACGACCTGACCGACGACGGCCCTCCCGTATTCTTTCCATTTCAGCAGGACACTCTCACCTTCGATCTTACGGCTCCGTCGGATCCAAATCAACGTGTGAAGTTTATTTTGTCCAGAAAGCTGCGACCGGCAAAGTCAAATGGTGGATCGGCGGACACCACAAGGAAGAACTACGTCGACGGAGTCGGGAACCTCAATCCTAAGTTCGCCAAATTTGTCGGCATGTTCAGGGGTAACCCCGACTTCAAGGGCGCCTATGGCAGCTTCTATTTCGACGATCGGGTCACTTTGCGACGGGGGTCTGTCACCCTGGATGGCAGACGGTACTCGCTCGGATTGTTCGACTTCGGGAACAACGGTCTCTACAACGACAGTGACGACGTGATTATCGTCGACAGAGAGGGGAACGGGACGCTCTGTTATCTTGACCAGACTCAAGTGCACAAACTCAACGACGTCTTTGAATTGGCCGGGAGGAACTTCAGGGTCCGTGACCTCGACAAATACGGGACGTGGATTGACCTTCAACAGACCACGAATCCGGTCACGTCGCTCTTCATCCAGGAACAGGATTCCATTCATGCAGCAAGTGCCAGTGCCGTCACCCTTGATTCTGCTCTGTGGGGTGTGCGCGCGATCTCCCTCGACAGCTCCTTGATATCATTCAAAGATTACGCGGGGAAATATCTTCTTCTGAATTTCTGGGGAGAATGGTGCAACCCTTGCTTGGAAGAACTCGGGAGCCTGAAGCGAGCGTGGGAGAAATATGACCATTCAAGGATTCAGTTTCTTAGCTTCGTGAAGATTCGGAGCATTTCCAACGTGAGAATGGTCATACGAGACTCCAGCATTACCTGGCCTCAGCTTTGTTTGACCGCGGAATTGGAGCAGAAGTTCAGGATCTACAGCTATCCGAGGAACATTCTTGTTTTTCCGGATGGGGTGAACGCTCTCATCACAGACTCCGTCAATGATCAGTTTTTTCAGAAGAATGTTCACTAGAGTTTTTGCCTTACCGGCCGCCACAAATGGAAGGAATGGGGTGTAAGGGGCGATCCCCAGGAAGTGGCGCCGCTCCGTTTGTTCTGCGAGGTGAGTGCTTGCAATATCTCTTCCAATGGCGTACGTTTGTCGCACAGGGAGTTTGGGGTTCCAGGGGCGGATCCTTTCACCATACCTTCTATTTATCGATCGACGTGAGGGCGTCGAACCCGACTTCCTACAAATCCACCGGCTACGAGCCTACGAGCATTCGAAATGTCGGCTGGCGAGCGGTTGCTGGCCGGGAAGCGCGGGGTTTTGTTACTATCGCCCGACAGGTCCGAAAGGCATTATACGGTGGGGGAGATCTCTAAACCCGGCAGTGGATGTATTCACTAGCGGTCAATGAACCAACTCCACAGGTGCTCCGATGAAAAATCAGACCCTTTGCGTGGTGCTCTCCGCGACCATTGTCTCGTTCGCATCTCTGAGCTGCGATCACCCTCCGGGCGATGCGCCTCCGGGGACGGGTACGATGAGCGTAATTCTCAACGGCGTCTACTATGATCTCACGAACGTCCAAGGCCAAGAGTATCTTGGCTTCCACTGTTATGGCATGATCGAAGGCCACAAGCTATCTCTGGCGATTGGGGGGGATCCCCAAACCGATGACACACTCAGGCTCACGGGTCAATACGCCACGGCCTCCATACCAGCCTACCTTGCGTATGACGGTGAGCCGGCGCTGCAGGACTCTCCGATGATCGCCATCACCTGGCGAGCGGGCCAAAGTGTCGCCGGCACTTTCAAGGGAGACATTGACACGGCTCAACACCTCTTCCGCTTCACCGACGGCAAGTTCAACGTGCAATTCAATCCAAGCGATTGACTTCCGCATACTTGGACGGCTTAGAGTCCGGGAATCGGCTCGAGTCATGACCGGATCCTTTTGGCCGGGAGGGGGCCCTCTGTCGACGAATACGCCCGCCCTGGGTGAGCGTTCGGCGAACAAACTCACTTGTCGCCGTGCCTCGCGGCCGCCTGCTGGAACTCACAAATCGATTGGTTGGTTATCGAAGTGGCCTGCAAGTATTGTGAGACGACAATTTTTCGGCCTGATGCCCGGATGGCACCTTCTTGCCAACGTTTGTTCTTTTGCATCCAACCGTACTTTCTTGCAGCATGAAAAATGCGGTTGATTTTTGAAACGAAGAAGAGGATACAATGACTGACACAACGCGGCTGCAAAACATACTCACGCAGATCCACTTTGGGCCGTTCCGCAACTTGATCGGCCTACCGACGACCCTTATCGCCCTGCTGCTCGCTGTTGTAGTCCGTTTAAGTTACGCTTCTCCGGGAGACACGGCTAAGCCGGCAACAAAATGGGTTGGCACCTGGGGGACGGCGGAACAACTGGTTGAACCGAATAACATGCCGCCGGAACCAGGATTGGCGAACAACACTCTCCGGCAAGTCGTCTGTGTTTCGATCGGCGGAGACCGACTGAGGGTGCACTTCTCCAACCTCTTTGGCACTACTCCGGTTACACTCGAAAGCGTGCACATTGCGCTCTCGAAAGGGGAGAGCTCCATCGACCCGGCAACAGATCGGATTCTCTCCTTCGACGGGAGGCCGGAGGTAACCATGGCGGCGGGTGCCGTGGCCACGTCAGACTCTTTGGAATTCCCGATAAAGCCGCGGAGCCTCGTGGCGATCACGATCTGTTTCGGCCCGACTTCGGCGGCGGTGACGGGGCATCCGGGATCACGTACCACTTCGTACCTCCTCGCAGGCAATCAGATTGCTTCAGTCGACTTCGCCGGAGCGGCCAAGACAGATCATTGGTACATCATCAGCGGGATCGATGTGATTGCTCCGGAGAACGCGGCCGCCGTGGTCGTGCTCGGTAACTCTATCACCGATGGACGCGGATCCGGCACTAACAAACAGAATCGCTGGCCGGATGAGTTGGCAATACGCCTTCAGACGAATGCAGCCACACAGCAGGTTTCCGTTCTCAATATGGGGATCGGCGGCAACTGCGTTCTTCGCAACTGTCTCGGCCCCGCCGCAGTCGACCGCTTCGATCGCGATGTGCTTTCGCAGGAGGGAGTGCGCTGGCTGATCATCCTGGAGGGAATTAACGACATCGGACAAACGCGAACCGAAGAGCAGGGACGGGCGGTAGCGGCCAAGCTCATCGATGCTTACAAACAGATGATCGATCGTGCCCACGCTAAACAGATCCGCGTCTACGGAGCGACACTTCTTCCTATGGGAGGATCGTTCTATGCCGGAGGTTACCGCGACTCGGCCTGGGGGCAGGTCAACAAATGGATACGGACCAGCGGTCAATTTGATGCCGTCATCGACATCGATGCGGCTCTGCGCGATCGGGAGAATCCATCTCGACTGATGCCTGATGCTGATTCTGGAGATCATCTCCACCCCAGTGAGCGCGGCCATCAGATGATGGGGGATGCGGTGGATTTGAACCTTTTTAAAGAAGGATGGAAAAAGCCGGAATAAGAATGGCGACGACAAGATCCCTGCGATAACCGAAAGAAAGAGAAGTCCTTGAGTGGCCCCGGGAATTATCCGGGGCTTTCTTATCTTGGCGTCAACATTCCGCCGGAATAGGAGTATGTCCTGTTCTACTCGCAGCGCGACAGCCGCGATCAACCATATTCTCAATCGCGTCATCGGATATCCATCCCGGACGATCCCACGGGATTCAGCCTGCGACAATACCGGCCGTTTGACGCTTGAACCCTCCGCACTTACGACCACGCCCTGAAGGCAATTTTCTTTGTGTTCCCTCGTGCCGCGCACATTTTGACTTGACATCTCCCGAAAAATATATTATCATTGACTAACCGATCAGTCATAATACACGAGGCGAGCAATGTCCCCAAGATCCATCGAAATTTCGAGGAAAATGAGGGAAAAGAGTCGAAAGGCGATTCTCTCGGCTTCGCTTGAGCTGTTTGCGACGTCGGGATACTCTGCGACCACGACCGATGCGATCGCGAAAAAAGCCGGAATCTCCAAGGGACTGATCTTCACTCATTTCAAAAAGAAACAGGATATTCTCTTTGCGATCTTCGACGAACAGTTTGCCTCCATCCTTCCACGGTTCATCACGGAAAACGATCGCCGTCCCGCGAAAGAGAAAGTCGTTGCCCTCATCGACACGTGGCTCGACGTGATCAAGACCAATCCGCTGGCGGTCCGTCTTTCGCTTCAGCTCAACCTGGACGACGAATACAGGAAGATCCTCCGAAGCAAGAAGACAATGGAGTACTTTGAGAATTTCCTTTCCGCCATGGTGAAGACGATCAAGGATGCCGGGTCAAAGAAACCGGAGCTCGACACATATCTTCTGATGTTTCTTTTTGACGGCATTGTCGCGAACTACACCGTCGCCCCCGAATTGTTCCCCATAGACGCTATTAAGGATCACTTTGTCGGCCTGCTCTCTTCGGGCTGGAAAAGCGGCGAAGGAAGAAGATGATTCCCATTCTGCCACAGATGATCGCGAAGCAAGAGAGCGCTCATGCTTGAACGCCTTTTCCATGGATCTTCCTTCCTGATCCTCGCGTCGGTTGCATTGATCGCAACGTCGACGATCGGACAAACGACAGAATTCCACGGCCAGGCCTCAGGGTGGGTCGTAGGGAGCTCACAAGTTTCCACAATTGCCGACGGCGGCCTCCGCTACCTTCCCGACTTCATCGCTGGACAGAATGTTGCGGACGACGTGAGCGCGAACGTCGAATTGTCACTCAATACAATTGGCTCGGCGATGATAGCCACGAATGAACATCCATCGTTTGACGACAATCTGAAGCTCTACCGGGCCTGGTTCAGAATCGGCACCGACAGGCTCGAGACACGCATCGGTCTCCAGAAGATCAGTTTCGGCCCGGCCATGCTCTTCCGACCACTCATGTGGTTCGATCGGATCGATCCAAGAGATCCGCTTCAGCTTACCGACGGCGTCTACGGTCTTCTCTCCCGGTATACCTTTCAGGATAATACGAACATCTGGCTCTGGGGGTTATACGGCAACAATGATACGAAAGGATGGGAGCTTGCGCCGACGGAAAAGGGAACTGTCGAGTTCGGCGGAAGGATGCAATCTTCTCTGTGGGATGGAGAACTGGGAGTCACCTATCATCATCGCCGGGCGGACATTCAACAGATGACCGCGCTGATTCCCTCGACGACATACTCCAATTCGCCCGAAGATCGCGTCGGGTTGGACGGAAAATGGGATGTGGGGATCGGAGTATGGTTCGAGGCATCGGTGAGCCGGTTCGATATCGATCTCCCTCAACTCTCCGTGCAGCGATTGTGGACGGTCGGGGCTGATTACACGATCGGAGTGGGAAACGGCCTCTACGTGGCTGTCGAGCATTTCAGGATGGAGCGTCCCACGGAGATCTTTGCCTCTTCGACCGGGACAGGGTTCTCGGGACTTTCGATGAGCTACCCAATCGGCATTCTGGATCAGGTCTCCGGAATCATTTATCGGGATTGGAACAATGAGCGATGGTACAGAATCGTCACCTGGCAGCGGAAGTATGACAACTGGAGTTTCTATCTTATGGGATTCTGGGACCCGGAGACTATTCAGATCTATCCGGGTCAGGGGGGGACAAACTCTTTCGCCGGCAAAGGTGTTCAATTGATGGCGGTATTCAATCATTAATCGAAACTCGAAGAATCACCATGGAGCAGCAAATGCGTGATTCGGTGCTCATCAGCACCGAAGATTTGGATAAGATGTATGAGCTCGGCGAGACGACCCTTATGGCGCTCGATCATATCAACCTTTCGGTGAAACGGGGAGAATTTGTGGGGCTCGTCGGTCCGAGCGGCTCGGGAAAGACGACGCTCCTCAACATCTTCGGTGCGCTCGATGCCCCATCTCGCGGCAAAGCCGAAGTGCTGGGGCACGACGTCAAATTGTTGTCGCACAGGGCGGCGGCGGCGCTGAGAAACGAACACATCGGTTTCATTTTCCAGACCTTCAACCTGCTTCCGGTCTACTCCGTTTACGAGAACGTGGAGTTTCCGCTCCTCCTGCAGGGGATCGAAGCCGGCGCGCGAAAGAAGCTGGTCGAAGATGCCCTGGAATGGGTGGGATTGGCCGACAGGGCAGACTCCCGGCCTTCTCAACTCTCCGGCGGTCAAAGCCAGAGAGTCGCGATTGCGAGAGCGATGGTGAAGAAGCCTGAGCTCATCCTGGCGGACGAGCCGACCGCAAACCTCGACGCGGCGAACTCCCACCATATCATGAAGACGATGATTCACCTGAACGAGAGCCTGAAAACAACATTTGTCTTTGCGACGCACGACGAAAAAGTGATCGGCTATCTCCGACGGAAGGTAACCCTTGTCGACGGAAAAGTGTCGAAAGATGAGACCGGCTCCGGCGCGCCGCGATCGTGAGGGACCTTATGCTGACACTGAAACTGGCAATCCGAAATATCCTCAACGCCGGCCTCCGGACCTGGCTCAATGTCGTGGCCCTCTCCTTTGCGTTTGTTTCGCTCATTTTCCTCCAGGGTTTCTACGACGGACTCAATGACCAGGTCGAACATTCGACGATCGCAGCGATCTTCGGCGGAGGCCAGTACTGGCAGCGGGCGTACGATCCGTACGATCCACTTTCTCTCGACGATGCACACCAGTCGATTCCATCAAGACTTGATTCGCTTGTTCTCCGAGGTGAGGCAGCGCCGATTCTGATCCGTCGCGGGACGATCTATCCGCGGGGACGGTTCCGATCGATCCTCCTGAAGGGAATCGACCCGGAACAAAGGGTGCTGTCGATCCCCTCCGCATTGCTCAAAGACACCTCGGATGGGATTCCCGGCATCATCGGAAGCAGGATGGCAAAAAGTGTCGGTCTCCAAAAGGGGGACATGGTCACCGTGCAATGGCGCGACGTCCACGGAACCTTCGACGCACGGGACGTAAGGATTGTTGAGGTCTTCAGAACCACGGTGCAGGATATCGACAACGAACAGATCTGGATCCCGTTGATACAGCTCCGGAAATTCTCGCGCGTCGAGGATGAAGCCACGATGGTCGTCCTGGGCAAGGGAGTGAAGCCTGTGGATGAAGCGCCAGGCTGGACGTTCAAGGACCTCGGCTTCCTTCTTCACGACCTTCATACCCTGGTGAGGATGAAGCGGGTGCAGGGGAGCATCATGTTCACTCTTCTTTTGTTTCTCTCCATGCTGGCGATCTTCGACACCCAGGTCCTCTCGATCTGGCGTCGCAGGAAAGAGATGGGAACGTTGATGGCGCTCGGCATGACGCGGCCGAACATCATCGGGCTCTTCACCACGGAGGGCGCCCTGCACAGCATTCTGGCGATCCTCGTGGGAGCGGTCTACGGGATTCCACTCCTTGCCGTTGCGGCGAACATCGGATTCGAGCTCCCTTCGGCCTCCGACAGCTTTGGCTTCGCCCTCGGCGAGAAACTCTTTCCGACATACTCAACGCCGCTCGTCATCGGAACGACTCTCCTTGTCTTCGTCGTGACGTCAATTGTCAGCTACCTCCCGACGCGGAAGATTACGCACCTCAAACCGACCGACGCTCTCAGAGGAAAATTCTCATGATCCGTTTTCTGCTCAAAGGAGTGTTGAGGGATCGATCCCGATCGCTTTTCCCCTTCCTCACCGTTCTGGTGGGAGTCGTGCTGACCGTTTTGCTTCACGCATGGCTGACGGGAGTCGTCTCGAGCCTGATCAAGTCGACGGCGGATTTCAGCACCGGTCATGTGAGGGTGATGACGAGGTCGTACGCGAAGGAAGCGGCGCAGGATCCGAACGATCTTGCCCTGCTCGGCATCGACACCCTTCTCGCCGGATTACGGCGCGACTACCCCGACCTTCTCTGGACCCCGCGCATAAAATTTGGAGGTCTTCTGGACATCCCCGATGAACGCCGCGAGACAAAAGCGCAGGCACCAATCGCCGGGATGGGAGTAGATTTGTTCTCGCCGAAAAGTCCCGAGTGGAAGATCCTCAATCTTCAACACTCCATCGTGCGGGGTCGCTTGCCTGAACGCCGTGGCGAGATCCTCGTGGGAGATGAGCTTGCGAAAAGGCTGGACATTCTTCCCGGAGATACCGTTACGCTCATCAGCTCGACGATGTACGGAAGCTTGAGCATCACGAACTTTGTGATGGCGGGAACGGTCAGGTTCGGGCTTGTTGCCATGGATCGGGGGATGATGCTTGCCGACGTGTCGGATATTCAGCAGGCGCTCGACATGCAGAACGGGGCGGGAGAGATCCTCGGGTTTTTCGGCGATGACCTCTATCATGAAGAGCGTGCGGACGCGATGACGAAGGCGTTTAACGGGCATGACGGCGGGTCCTCCGGAGGAACAGGCCTGGGATCGACCGAATTCGCCCCCGTCATGGGCACCTTGAGAACGGAAAGCGGGCTCTCAGACTATCTCGACATCGTCAACGTATTCTCGAACGTGATCGTGGGTATCTTTGTCCTTGCCATGTCGATCGTTCTTTGGAACGCCGGACTGACCGGCAGTCTCCGCCGGTACGGGGAACTAGGACTTCGTCTCGCCATCGGAGAAGACAGAACGCATGTGTATCTATCCCTTCTCGCCGAATCCTTGATGATTGGAACGCTCGGTTCCGCGGTCGGAACGGCGATAGGGCTTGGGCTTGCGTACTTTGCACAGACTCACGGGATTGATATCGGCGCCATCATGAAGGAGAGCACGATGATGCTCCCCGACGTCGTCCGGGCGCAGATTACTCCCTTCGCTTTCGTCATAGGATTCGTGCCCGGCCTGCTGGCGACGTTTCTGGGAACGGCGATTTCCGGTATCGGCATTTACAAGAGACATACCTCCGAATTATTCAAGGAACTCGACACATGATGCGATTGGCCTGGCTGAATCTTGCTCTCGCTCTCCCTGCCGGCTTGCTCCAAGCCCCATCCGGAGATGAAATTCTGAAAAAGGTAGACGAGAACATGTTCTCGGATACCAAAATTGTCGAGTCCCGGATGGTCATCCGGGGCCGAAGGGAAACGCGAACCGTCGAGTCACGAACATGGCAGCGCGGGACGAATGAATCGTTCACCGAGTACCTCGCTCCGGCCCGGGAGCGGGGGACCAAGATGTTGAAGCTCAAGGATATGCTCTGGGAATACTCCCCCTCCACCGACCGCACGATCATGATTTCCGGGCACCTCCTCCGACAGTCGGTCATGGGCTCGGACCTGTCGTACGAGGACATGATGGACGATCCGCATCTTCCCAACATGTATTCGGCTACGATCGCTTCAGAAGAGTCGATTGAAGGACGAAAATGCTGGGTTCTGGACCTTCACGCCAAGAAGGAGGATATCGCATACGATCACCGTTCTGTCTGGGTGGATCAGTCGCGGTACGTCCTGTTGAAGGAGAACCTGTACGCGAAGAGCGGGAAGTTGTTGAAGACCATCGATGTCCGGGAGGTGATGCGGGTCCAAAATCATTGGCTCGCGAAATCGGTCCTCTACAGAGACGTTCTTAAGGAAGGGGATGGGACGGAGTTCTATGCGGATTCCGTGAAGCTTGATGTGGCCATTCCCGATTATTTGCTGTCCAAGGCTGCACTACGGCGATGATCCGCCTCGTACGGAAATCACGCCACAGATTGGTTCACTCAGTCTCTGCTACTGATGGATTTTCGCCTGCCTCAGGGTGACACAGGCCCCGCGATGGAGTCTGCATCACCTCGCCGGTATTCAGTTGTGTCGAAGTCTCAATCCTTCGGTATTACCGCAGATCGACTTCCGGCATTTTCGTCCGGAAATGACGACACATTTTGAGAGAAATTTGCCAAACTCGGGCACTATAGAGTATTCTTCTTGCTTGAAAGTGGCGCAAAAACTTGATACTATAACCTATTGGGAAAACGATTGTTGGGCTTAGGTGGGTCGCGTAATGGGTCTCTTCTCTTGCAGGAACTCCAGGTTACCCCTTCTCTTCGCGTGGCTGTTTGTTGTCGCTTTTCTTGCTGATAGCGCTAATCTCGACGACCTGATTCCCGGGACCATTGTCCTTCACTCGGACGAGGACAACTCGCTCCAGAGCGATTCCGGGCTCCTTGAAAACATCCCCCTCAATGAACCGGTCCAATCGCACGCACTTCCGGCCAGGCACAGTGCGAAGAACGAGCGACAGGCGAAGGGCCCGGTCCGCATCATCTACGATCAAGACAGCGATTCACTCGCTGCGCAACCGACGCTTCCATCCGAATCATGCGTTGTACTTCCCTCGGAGATTCGAGTGTGTGTCGAGTCGGCGCAGACCATCAGGACGCTTTATCTGCTTCATTGTTCACTCCTGATCTGAACTTCCTCTCCTCCCGGCCGCAACCCCTGCGGCAATCTCAGAAAGCCGCAGTTTCCGATACAGCAGTCGACCGCACGCTCCGGCGATGCGGTGGCTTATGCAGTCAGCTTGATGTCAAAAGGATCGTCGTTTTCAGAGATTCGATCCTCGTGAGCGAATTACGATGGGACAACAACAACTTCTCCTTCTCATTCTGGGGACCGTTGTAGTAAGCCTCGCCGTCGTTGTGGCGATCGGCATGTTCCAGGATCACGCCGTTGAGCACGACCGTGCGGCGGTCATGGTCGATCTGAAGGTTCTGGGGGCGAAGGCGCAGTCGTACTACAACAGGCCGATGACGATGGGTGGAGGCAGCCACTCATTTGTCGGCCTTACCGCGGACGCTCGCGGCATTGGAATGCTGGCCGGTCCAAAGTATATCGACAACGCGAACGGCACCTACACGATCAAGTCGGACGGGACCGTCACACAGGTTGTCCTCCATGGGATCGGAAAGGTGGCGATGAGTGATGGATCGTACCCTGCGTACGACCTTACAGTGACAGCCCAGACACAAACACTTACGAAGGTGAACTAGTATCGCTTCCAACAGGCAATACTGTGTTTGAATATTGCCTGGGGGCGCTTGGAGCGGCACTGTGCTTCATTGCGTAAAACATCATTGACGAGGAGGGGCACTAGAGTGACATCCGTTACGTTCCAAGAAAAGAAGACCACGCCGTCATCGGATCGATGCTGGCTGAGAATCGAGGCCGGCGAGAAATCACGTCTGCTACAGGATTTCATCCTCTACTACGAAGAGCAGAAACGACCGGCCGGGGTTGCCCTCTTCGAGAGCGCTGATCGTCAGGTCTTCATCATGTGCGTTCCGTCGGGTCTCCTTCCGGCGGCGAAGGAGGCGTTGTCGATTGCTCACCAGGTTGCCGGGGCAGATGTGTCCGATTTTGGCGATCTCGCGTACGTGTGGGGTGATCTGAACGCCCTTGACCGCCCGGACCGTCCCTTTCAAAGGGGATGAGAAAAGGTGCGCGGTCGGACGCCCGAGGCCTGTGTTGCGCTTGGCAGGAAATCGTCAGGCATTGTGCTTATTCATATCGTCAACTATAACTTTCATCCAAAGGAGGTGCTATGAGGGAGTTACGATTGGGAAGGATTTCTTGGATGAGTCTGCTCATAGCTTTCGGGTTCTTCCTGCAATCGTCTCGATGACAGGATGCAAGAAGAGCGATTCAAACCCTGTCACCACAACGGCTTCCGACGATGACGCCGATGCGGCGGACGCCATCTCCGACGCGACGTTCTCGCTCGACGGGACACAAATCAGCGCGGATTTAGACACCGGCAACCACTGAAGCACGCGCGTTCAACCTGACCAACATGAGGAGGGCGAAGCCGAAACCGCTTCGCCCTTTTTTTATCCCCCCTGAACCGGACAACACAATCATGAACACGAGACCCGCGACCTCCCGCACCGGTGAAGACCCCCGGGGTACGTTCTCTGTTCAGAGAATCGCGTACCGCAGGCCGAGCGCGATCGTTTGTTTCACCTGTGTTCGTGGAGTCACCGGCCTCTCGTTGATCAGTTGAACGTTGAAGTTTGCGGTGATGTACTTGTTGACCTGAGCTGCGAGGGTATTGTCGCTCCGGACAACCACCTGGTCGAAGGTCTTGAACGCCGAGAAAAGCTCGACGGTCGAGGTGAAGAGAATATTGTCCATCACCTTCCACTCGATATTGACCGCCGCTTCAGCGCCCCCCTCGATCCGGGTCTTCTCCACCTGCTGCGTTGAAGGATCGTCCGCGTACACCGGGAATTCCGAGGTGAGGATCTCCCTCAGTGCAAGCCCGAGCCGCGTCTTGATCTGCGTGATCGGTTGATATCCGGCTCCGACGCTCTGCATGATGTATGCAGGATCGAAAAACTTGGAGACCGCCGTCGCGTTCCCCGCATTATCGTAAATGTATCCGACCGCGAACTGGGATTTTAGAGAGGCGGCGGCGTAGGGGTTGATGTAAGACCCGAGCTTGAGCGTCAATACCGTGCCGAGGTCGATTTTGTCGTCGCTCTTTCGTGTGGATTGGCTGCCGATCTTTGTCTGACCGAAGGCAAACTTGTAATCGTTGGTCCAGTCGGTCGAGGTGTCGTTTCGTTCCGACCTTCCCTCGGCGGAGACAGCCCAGGCGTCCGCGTTCTCTCCCCCTTGCGCCCAATCGGTGAACGATACCTGGGTAAGATTGAGTCCGGCGACCATTGTATGCTTCCACGGTCCGCTGGCGTGAACGGCAGAGTCGACCTGGGACAATGCGGGCAGCGCAAACAGCAGTAGGAGCGGAGCTATGCCCTTTTTCATGTGACACCCTACGAGAGATGTTGGGAGTTGGGATAAAACGCGCCGCAGGTTTCTGCGAGGATAGGGTCGCCTTCCGTCCCGATTGTTCCGGCCCGAGGAGAGCCCGCATCCGCTTGACTGCGCGTCTTTTGGCGCCAATCTACCGGTTCATTCGCCAAAAGGCAATCGAAAAGGTCAAGAGCCTTCGTCCGCCGAAAGAAAATTCCTGCTACGCACCGGCTGGACTCGATCATCTTGCAGGCCACCATCGCCACTTGCCTTCAAACGCCGTTTCCCGTAGTTTTGTGAGGAGGTGTTGAAGAATTTCCGGAGTTGAACGGAGCCCATTTGGTAACAACACTGGAGTTGTCCGATGTCATCAAACGAGATTCCGACGCAGTTTGCTCCCGCGGCGAGGTCGTCGGCGGAAGAGGTTGAACGTCAGTCCCGCATGTTCCTCTCGGCAAACATCCTGAAGGAATTTGCCGACGCCGTGCCGGGGATTCTTCTCGTTCTGAACAGGAACCGGCAGATCGTGCACGCGAACAGTGTGTGCCTCCCGCTCACGGCGGCGTGTGACATCTCGCAGCTTCTCGGCCGACGTCCGGGTGAAGCGCTGCACTGCACGCATTCCTCCGAGACGGAGGGAGGATGCGGCACCACCGTTTATTGCTCGACCTGCGGCGCCGTGAAAGCGATCCTTACCTGCCAGCGAGGCGATGCCAATACTCAGGAATGCAGGATTGTCCGGGAAAGGAATATCGGCTCGCTGGACCTTCGGATCGTCGCGACGCCGATGCGTTTGGACGGAGAGGAGTTCACCCTCTTCGCAGCAACCGACATCGCCGATGAGAAGCGGAGAGAGGTGTTGGAGAGATTGTTTTTCCATGACGTTCTCAACACCACCGCGGGGCTCCAGGGATTTTTCTCCGTTCTGGAGAACGCTCCCGACAACGGGCGGGATGAGCTTGTGGGAGTGGCAAGGCAGCTGGTGAGGAGACTTGTCGAAGAGATCAACGCCCAACGGGAGATCGTTGCCGCGGAACAAGGGGACATCGTGGTCCGGAAGACCTCCATCAATTCGAGAGACTTTTTGTCTCGCCTTCTGGAGGCGTATACGATGTACATCGTTGCGGACTTGCACCATCTTGCCCTGGCTCCGGAGAGTGAGAACATCAGCGTTGACTGCGACGAGCGGCTCCTTCACCGGGTTGTCGGGAACATGATCAAGAACGCCCTCGAGAGCTCCGCAAAAGGAGAAACAGTGACGGCGGGCTGCCGGCGCGTTGGAGGCGATATCGAGTTCTGGGTGCACAACCGGGGCTGCATGCCTCGAGAGGTCCAGCTTCAGATTTTCCAGCGATCGTTTTCGACCAAAGGAACGGGACGCGGACTCGGCACTCACAGCATCAAACTTCTGGGGGAGAAATATCTGGGAGGGAGGGTCACGTTCAGCTCATCGAGCGACGAAGGAACCACCTTCCGCGTACGCCTCCCGCTCCAGCCTCTTCAGACTAACTGAGGTCGGCAACTCATGCCTGAGTGGAGCGGTGCGGGAGCCGGCGCCTTTTCCGGGCTTCACGATACTTGACGCACAACCGAATTCTGCCTATCTTCAACCGATTTTCAACTCGCACCTTTCCCTCTCCTCCGGATCGGTGCACGATGAACGACCGATGCGCTCCTCGCGGAGCCCGGATCGGGGCGGTCTTCATCGCGGAACGTCCATACGACAATCTTCAGAGAACTCCACATGCCCGATAAGCCGAAAATCCTCATCGCCGACGACGAACCCGCCATTACTGAATCGTATGCATCGGTTCTCACGAGGGACAACTTCGAAGTTGAGAAAGCCTTTGACGGCGAAGAGTGCCTCAGCAAAGCGGCCGCCGCCGACTTCGACCTCATTCTCCTGGACGTCCACATGCCGAAGATGGACGGCTACGAAGTGAGCAAGCGGCTCAAGCAACTTCCCCATCTCAAAAACACGCGCGTCGTTTTCCTTTCGGGCTTCAGCACCTCTCCCGACAGCATCGAGGCGGGGTATCTTTCGGGAGGAATCGAGTTCTGGAAGAAGCCGATGGCCACCGACGAGTTTGAAGTACGGGTGAGGTCGATCCTCAGAATCGCCGAAGCGGAGAAAAAACTCAGGGAGATGCAGGAAGTCTTTGTCTCGATGATCGTTCACGACCTCCGGGGGCCCCTCGGCGGCATTGTCGGCTTTGCCGAGATGCTCTCGGAAGAGCGGGAGAGACTCGGACCCGAGGTGAGCGAGCTTGTCGACGAGATCGGCAAGGCGGCGAGGCTCATGCTCAACGTCGTGGTCGATTATCTCGAGATTACGCGTCTTGAGGCGGGAGAATCGCGGCTGAGCCGCATGAAGGTGAACCTGAGAGAGATCGTCGACAACAGTCTTGAAGCGCTCGGAAGGGTGCGGAAGGAAAAGCCCGTCAACGTCAATGTTGTCTGCGACGATCTGCCGGCACTCTTCGTCGACCCGGAGCGGATCGGGAAGGTTTTCATCCAGCTCCTCGACAACGCGTTCCGTTTCACTCCGGCCGGAGGAACGGTTTCCGTCATCGGCACCGTGTCAGCGAATTCCGTTGTCGTCCGCGTTCAGGACACCGGACCCGGAATCCGACAGCAGGACCTGCCGAATCTTTTCGACAAGATGCGGATCACGACTCCGGGGGCAAAGCGGCTGGGGAGCAAAACCGGCCTGGGACTGCCGATCTGCAAGGGAATTGTCGAAGCTCACGGGGGGACGATTGTCGCCCGCTCCGACGAGGGGAAAGGAACGACAATCACGTTGACGCTTCCGATCCAGCTGGCGACAGCGCAAGCGTAAAGGCCTACGCGGCCTTCGCAAGACGGTTGATGAGCTCGACAAGCTTTTCGAACTCTACTGGCTTTGTGGCGTAGTCGTCGCACCCGGCGCTGATTGCCTGATCCCTGTCTCCGACCATCGCGTGAGCGGTGAGCCCGATGACGGGAATACCGCGAGTCTCCGGATCCGCCTTGATTCTCCTCGTTGCCTCCCATCCATCCAACACCGGCAGGCTCATATCCATCAGGATGAGGTCGGGCTTCTCCGAATGCGCCATGTCGACTCCCTGTTGTCCGTCGACCGCGCTGACGATCTGATGACCGCGCCGCTGGAGCCTCCGCACCATCATATCCCGGTTGACATCGTTGTCTTCGACGAGCAAGATTTTAGCCATGGTTCCCGTTTCCGTTTGAGTGAAGAATGTTTGCGAGCTGCGGAATGAGCGTGGAAAGCTGATGGAGAAGGATCTCCGGTGTGAGGTCCCCTTTCTGGATGATCCGCTTGACGACGCCGCCGAGCTGGAACCTCTCGTGGAGCGAAAGGTCCTTCGAGGTCATGACGACGACCGGGATGCTCGTCCAGTCCTCCCGGCTCTGGAACGCCGCAAGGAATTCGAAGCCGTCCATGATCGGCATCATGAGGTCGAGGAAGATAAGGTTCGGTCTCACGGTTTTCAGAAGCGAGAGGGCGCTCTGGCCGTTCTCGGCGCCGAAGACCTTGCACCCCGCTTTCTCGATCGTGCGCGATGCGAGCTCCCGGAGGTCGGGGTCGTCGTCGACAACAAGGACGTACTGACTCGGCTCCGAATGTCGGTACTTGTTGACGACCTGGAGAAGCGTTTCTCTGCTCACCGGCTTGATGAGATATTCCGAGGCACCGATGGCGAGACCGAAGTTCCTGTCGTCGACCATGGTGTACATGATCACCGGCGTCGCCTTCAGGTTTTCGTCGGCCTTGATCTCCTGAAGGATCGCCCATCCGTCCTTGTGAGGCATCATGACGTCGAGGATGATCGCCATCGGCAGGATCGCCTTGGCCCGTTTCACCCCTTCGTCTCCCGCCGCGACGCATTCCACCTGGTAGCCGTCCTTCGACAAATATCTCACAAGGAGGTCGCGCACCGAGGGGTCGTCGTCGATGACGAGGACGACCGAATTCGGGGGAACCGATCCGTCGTTCACCGCCGGCTTCGGAGCCGGGGGCTCCGTCCGGATCGTTGATTCGATTCGCTGCGGCAGCGTCACCGTGAAGGAAGTTCCCTGGTTGAAGACGCTGTCGACCGTGACGGAGCCGTGCATCATCTCGGCAAACCGCTTCGTGATAGCGAGCCCGAGCCCCGTGCCGCCGTACTTCCTTGTCGTGGAGCTGTCCGCCTGGGTGAATTCCTGGAAGAGCCTCCCTTTTTGTTCATCCGTAAGCCCGATCCCCGTGTCGGAGACCTTGAGCTTGAGGGTGGAAGTCGCCTCCCCCGAGGCGGGCGAGGTCGAACAGCTCAGCGTGATCGTCCCCCGTTGTGTGAACTTCGAGGCATTGCTGATGAGGTTGAAAAGGATCTGCCGCACCTTCGTAACGTCGAGGCGCAGCGATGGCATCTCCCTGCTGAAATTGACGACGAAAGTGTTGCCGTTCTTTTCCATGAGGGGCTGCACCGTCGCGGAAACTTCCTTGATGAGCGACGAAAGGTCGAACTCCTCGAGGTAGAGCTCCATCTTGCCGGCCTCGATCTTCGAGAGGTCGAGCACGTCGTTGATGAGCCCGAGGAGATGCTTGCCGGCGGTCCGGATCCGTTCGATATCCTCCTGGTAGCCCATCTGACCGGCGTCCGACATTTCCTCCATCACCATCTCACTGTAGCCAATGATGGCGTTGAGCGGAGTGCGGAGTTCGTGCGACATGCTGGCAAGAAAGGCGCTCTTCGTCCTGTTCGCTTCCATTGCGGCGTCGCGGGCTTTCTCCAGCTCGCCATTCTGCCGCTCGATGATCGAGAGCTGACGCCGTACCTGGTCCTCGGCACGCTTTCGCTCAGTGATATCGATGTATTGCGCGATGACGGTTACCTTGTGGCCGTCGAGCTCGATCGACCTTGTGTGGACGTCGACGTCGATGAGGGTGCCGTCTTTGCGCTTCCGCTTCAGTTCACGATGGAAGGATTTCTTCTCCACCGTAGTTTGGATGATCAGGCTCGACTCGCCTTTGGCATCGGCGGGGACGATAAGATCTTCGAGTTGTTTCCCGACCACCTCCTCCGTGGTGTACCCGAAGATCTCCTCAAATTCCCTGTTGCAGGTTTGCACCCTCGCGTTACCGTCGACCGTGATGATGGCGATGGGAGAACCGTTGACCAGTGACTCGAGATAGTGTTTCTGGTACGCCAGTTCGTCCTGCATCCTCATGATCTGGCTGATATCGCGCGTGATGCCGACGAGACCCACAATCTTTCCCTGGTCGTCGCGTAGAGGTACCTTTGTTGTCGAGGACCAGACGACGCTGCCGTCCTCCTTCTGTCGGCGTTCGGTGAGGCCAACGATCGGCTTCACTTCCGACATCAACCGACGGTCGGATTCCAGGGTCACTCTGCCAAATTCTTCGCCGAAGAGATCGACATCGGTCTTTCCGAAGGC
>DATJQB010000176.1:0-10807 GCA_035506075.1 Bacteroidota bacterium
TTTCGTGTATTCCGGTATAGCCTGCGGATACGCTCCCAGCTCACGCACGGCATTCGCCCGGTTGAACAAGAGTCTCCAATCGTTTCCTTCGAGCGCGAGACCGGCGTTGTAATCATCGATCGCTTCTTTGAACTTCAACTGATCGGCGTATGCGAGTCCCCGGTTGTTATAGCCGACTGCCAGGCCAGTGTACTGCCGAAGCACATCATTCCACAAGGCGAGACTGTCCTTCCACACTGCTGTGCGGTCTCTCGTCATCAGCACGAGCAAAAGAACTGCCGCGCCACCGACACCAAGCATGGCAGGTTTCGCCCACGCTTCCCTGAACGCCGGCCGGGTCAATAGCCAGGCCGCGGCTTCGACAAGCAGAATGATCAAACCAAGAATTGGGATATAGACGAATCGATCTGCAGCGATGACGCCTCCGACACGGGTGAGCTGGATGACCGGAGCAACCGTGACAAGGAAGAATCCAACGCAGAACCCTGCAAGCCTCGTCTTTCGCAGGGACCATAGCGTAAGCCCGAGCGCCATTGCGACGATAACCGGGGCGATAGTGAATTCCAGCGGAAGCGGGTCGCCGATTCTGCCGGGATAGGGATACAGCGCAGAGAGATGTAATGGTGCAAGGAATTTCAACGGATAGAACACAAGTCCGTGGAAGGCTATCAGTACGTTGTCAAATCCGAATGTTGCGCCGACGACGGCGCTTTCGACAGGATACGTTGCATACAGCATGATGACGCCGAAAAGGAACGAGAGCGCCAGCCACGGCACCTTTTCAATCCATGTCTCTTTTGTGAATTTTCGTTCCAGCAGAAAATCGACGAGGACGAGCGCGAGAGGAAGCGTCACTGCCATCGCCTTCGAAAGAAGAGAGCACAAGAACGCTGCGGCGGCATAGACGTAGAGTTTCTTCTCGCCGGACCGGACATAGTAGACGTACGCAATGAGGGCGAGGAGATAGAACAACGAATACAGCATATCCTTCCGTTCCGTCACCCATGCGACAGATTCGACATGCAGGGGATGCACGCCGAACAAGAGCGCAACAAACAGGGGCACACCCAGGCCACCCCGCAGAGCCCGCACGAACCAGAACACAAGAAGTGTATTCAAAATATGAAGAAGGACATTTGTGAAGTGGTAGATCCAGGGATCGAGCCTGAAGAAGTGGAACTCCAGAGCGTACGATATGACGACGAGAGGGTGGTAATGTCCATAGTGCATCGACGAGAAGATCCGCACGATGTTCGCCGGCGAGAGGCTCCGGATCATGCCGTTGTCGGTGACCATGTGATTGTCGTCCCAGTTGGTGAATCCGTTCGTCACCGCGGGGGCGTATGCGAGCGCAGTCACAACGACAATGGCAAGAACAGCGAGAAGAAGCTCTTTATTCTTCCGAAGCATGATCGATGGTCCAGGGTGGTGCGGCAACGGCCGCAGGTTGTCTTGCTTGTGGAAAATGTAGAGAGAACCTGCTCGAGAAGCAACGCACGGGGCGGTGGAGCCGCAAAAAAAAATCCCGTTCCGGAGTATGGAACGGGATTTTGGAGATGCGCGAACGCCGGGGCTTACTTCAGCATGATCATCTTCTTGGCGCTCATGAATGTACCCGAGAGCAGGCGATAGTAGTATGCTCCGGATGCCAGCTTCCGTCCTGCATCGTCTGTGCCATCCCAGACCACGGTGAACTTTCCGCCGGCGTGCAATCCTGAGGCGAGCGTCTTGACCTTTTCGCCGAGCGCATTGAACACCTGCACCTTGACGTCCACCCTGCCGGCGGCATCTGCGACTTCGTATGCTATGTTCGTCCGCTCGTTGAAGGGGTTCGGATAGTTCTGATAGAGCACGAACGAAGTCGGGATCTCGCCCTGAGCCGCCTTTCGGACCGAAATATTGCGGGCAAGCGACTGATCAAACACGACAGCATTGTCCGGTCTGCTGACAACGATCTGCGCCGACTCAATCGCATTGACGTCGCTGATGTTGATCGGCAGCCTGAAGATTGGACCGTCACCGGCCGGGATAGAGACGTTGCGCATGTTGTATGCAACGATACGTATCTCGTTCCCGATGATATTGTAGTAGAACGAATCCACACGTGCACGATCGAAGATGAGATCCGGTCGTGCAATATTGATACCAGCCTTGAACCGGACTGCAAGCTCGATACCCTTGACAGGCACCGCGTTCGTCATGTTGAACCGGACGCCATTATCGGTCAGCACGAACTCGCTCTTCATATCGTTCGACGTATCGCCCACCGCCAGAGCAGCATTCATCGGCAGCAGCGGATCTGCATCGAGTGAATTCACCGACAGGTTGATCGGCGCCGTCGTGAGCAGGTAGTTCTGGATTGCGACGACATCCAACACATCGATCCGACCATCCTTGTTGAAGTCCGCTTTGACCGAGTCGACACCTGTCAGCCGGAGCTTCCCGAGGATGTGGTCGATGACCGTCGTGAGATCTGCGATATCCACCATGTTATTCGCATTTACGTCGCCCGTAAGCACGAGTGCCGTGGCCGCAAACCGGACCGAGTTCACGATCAGGTTCGTCGAGGTCGCAAGCACCGTGTAGCGACCGTCCTTGTTGCCAAGTCGCAGGATCGCGGATGCCTGACCCTTCGAGTCGGTCGTCGAATTGAGCACCCGCAGGTTCTGACCCACCGCGGCTTGCGGAATGCTGTCGAGTGCAAACTGGACGTTGACTCCAGCGACCGGGTTCCCGCCAACGTCGACCACAGTCACAACGAATGGCGAGGCGAGCTCGGTGAAGATGAGCGACGATTGTTCGTTGCCTGATGTCAGCACGATTGCAGTCGCCGCACCGGCCTGGGCTGTCGCCGTGAACTTGATTGTCGTCGACGGGAGCGCAGGCGAAGTGACCGATATGCCGTACGTTCCGACCTTCGATCCAAGCACGAGCACGGTCGATGCCCTGCCCTGGGCGTCGGTTGTCGCATTGAGAACTGTCAACCGTTGTCCTGAGGCACCGTTCGGTGCTACATCAAGGGCAAACTGTACCGCGACACCGGACACCGGATTGCCACCCTGATCGAGCACACGGATAACAAACGCGCTGTCGAGCGAGACACCGATCGACTTCGACTGCCCGTCGCCCGCAAGAGCAACCATCGTGCGCGCTGCCCCCGTATTCGCCTGGAGCCTGACCTGCACCGGGCTGCCCGAGAGGCCTGTCGACACGGCAGAGACACGGTACGTTCCAACCTTGTCACCCAGTGTAACAACCGCAGAAGCACGGCCTGATGCATCGGTCGTCACCGTCGTCGGCGTGATCTGCTGGCCCGCAGCTCCGTTCGGGATACTGTCGAGCGCAAACGTGACGCTCTGACCCGCGACCGGACTGCCGACTGCATTGAGCACTCTCACGACAATCGGATTGGAGAGTTGTGTCAGTATCGGTGCGCTCTGCGAATCACCGGAGATGTACACCAGGTTCACTGCACCCGACGACGCCGCAGCGATTGTCCTGAACATGACCGGAGGCTTGCCGCTGATCGTCGCGGAAACCTTGTAGACTCCAGCCTTGTCGCCGAACGTCAACACTGAAGATGCGCGGCCCAGATCGTCCGTTACCTGGCTGAGTGCGCTGAGCTTCTGGCCCGCCGCACCGCTCGGGATGGAGTCAATCGCGAACTGGACCTGAACACCTGACACCGGATTCTCACCCGCATCCACCACACGCACAACGAATGCCGTGTCAAGTGTCGTACCGATCTGCTTCATCTGGTCGCTGCCGGACACGTAGACGAGTGCCGCCGGGGCGCCGGCCGTCGCATGGACGTAGAATTCGACCGGGCTTCCCTCGAGGCCGACTGAGGTTGCCGCGATCCGATACGTTCCGACCTTGTTGCCGAGTTTCACCGATGTCGAGGCGAGACCCGTGGCATCCGTCGTTGCCGATTCGATCGTCAATGACTGACCCGTTGCTCCCGTCGGACCACTGACGATTGCGAACTCGATCCTCTGACCTCCCTTCGGATTTCCAGAAGCATCGAAGACGGAGATCTGCACCGGGATCGGCAGTTGCGTGAGAATCGGTGCCGTCTGATTATCACCTGCTTTGTAGAGCATGTTCGAAACAGATCCGGAGAGCACAGCGCTCGCCCTGAAGATGACCGAGCCGCTCGGAAGTGCCGGAGACGTTGCCACAACACGGTACGTTCCGGGCAGATTGCCGAGGGTCAGGAACGTTGATGCCATACCGGTCGAATCTGTCATCACGGTGACCGAGGAGGCGCCATTGAACGAAGCGCCCGAGGCACCGCTTGGCAGACTGTCGACCGTGAAGGTCACCAATACTCCGACGAGCGGCTTGCCCTGCGAATCAAGAACGAGCGTACTGAACGGCTGCTGCAAGCGGTTGCTGACAACGCCTGTCTGCTCGCTGCCCGTAATCTTGCTCGCGGTTACCTTGAACAGAACCGGACTTCCAGCCAGTGATCCGGAGGAAGCCGACACTGTGTAGAGACCTATGCGAGATCCGAGCGTCAATCGGACCGACGCTTCTCCGTCGGCGTTTGTCACAACGCTCGAGTTCGTCAGCGTCTGGCCTGTCGCCGAATCCGGGAAGCTCGCGATTGCGTAATTGACGGACACACCTTGTTTCACATTTCCGAACGAATCCGCCACCACGACAATCAACGGCTCCGACAACGTGTTCGCTGCGAGGCCGGTCTGGTTGTTGCCGTCCAGCAGTGTGAGGAAGACTGCCTTCCCTGCAACAGCGGTTGAAGTGAATGTCACCGGACTGCCGGTCAATATGCCGGAGGAAGCATTCACGACGTAGTCTCCGACCTTCGTGCCGAGCGTGAGCCGAGCTGTCGCCTGACCCTGTGCATTTGTGAGCACAAGGGTATCGGACAACACTGCGCGGCTTGATCCGGCCGGGACACTGCTAAGAGCAAACTTCACGGGCTGACCAGGTACGGCGTTTCCGATTGCGTCGACCACCGTCACAGTCAATGGCGCCGACAGCTGCGTAGCGACTTCTGCAGTCTGCCTGTCGCCTGCCGTATAGCTCATGCGGGCTGCCACAGTTGTCGTCGCAGTACCCGTGAACACCACCGGACTTCCGGAGAGACCGCTGGATGTCGCATTGACAGAGTACTGCCCGGCTTTGTCGCCCAGAGTCAGGACAGCCGAGGCGGTGCCGCTTGTATCTGTCACCGATCGGACGGACGTCAGGGTCTGGCCGTTGGCGTTTGCGGGCGCGGAGGTCAGTGCGAATTGCACCGAGACTCCCTGCTTCGCGTTGCCGAAGCTGTCTGTTACACTGACGGTGAACGGCTGCGGCAGCGTCGAACCGACCTGACCAGTCTGGTTGCCTCCTGACAGGAGCGACAGGAACACCGGCTTGCCAGCTATTGCAGTCGCAGAAATCGTCGGTGTTCCATTCAGGCCGGCAGAGCTCGCCTTTACCTGATAGAGACCGGACTTGGTTCCAAGCACCAGCTGTGTTGAAGCATGTCCGCTCGAATCCGTCACTGCCTCTGCAGTGGTCAGACTTTGACGGAGTGCGCCCGACGGAGTCAGCGAGATGACGAACTGGACACTGACACCCGCCTTTGCATTGCCGAACGTGTCCGCAACGCTGACGACAAACGGCTGCGGCAACAACGATGTCACTTCGCCAAGCTGACTGTTTCCGGAAGCCAGCAACAGCGAGCTTGCCCTTCCGGCAATTGCAGTCGTCGTGAAGTTGATCGAGTTCAGCGAACCTGATGTTGCTGCCACGGTGTACGTTCCAACCTTCGTCCCAAGCGTAAGGCTCGTCGACGCCTGGCCCTGAGCATTCGTGTAAACCACCGTGTCGGAAAGCGACGCGGCGGTCGAACCGGTCGGGACGCCCGTGATCGAGAACCTGACGGGCTGCCCTGCGACGGGCAAGCCGTTTCCATCCTGCACTGTCACAACGAGCGGATTTGAAAGCTGTGTGCCCACAGGAGCAGTGCTCTTGTCGCCAGAGGACAGGACCAACAGAACCGGTACACCCGACGCCGTCGCCGTGGCCCTGAAGTAGAGCGGGCTTCCAGCAAGGCCTGCGGACGATGCGGAGACGCGATAGACTCCAACCTTGTCTCCAAGTGTGAGCGTCGTCGAAGCGAATCCGCTGTTATCCGTCAAGGCGATCGTATTGCTGAGCGACTGGCCTGACGCGCCGGACGGGATGCTGTCGACGGCGAACGTAACCGAGATTCCGCTCAACGGAGCACCGGACGGATCGATCGCCTTCACCACAAACGCCTGGCCCAGTGTCGTCTTGATCGTGCCCGCAAGGTCTGCACCGGCGAACTGGACAATCGTCGGAGCACCGGCAGGAGTCGCCGTCGCAACGAAGTTGATCGGGCTGCCCGTCAGTGTCCCGGAAATCGCAGAGACGACGTATTGACCAGCCTTGTTGCCGAGTGTGAGGAGAGTCGACGCCTGGCCGTTTGCATCTGTCGCCACGCTCATCGAACTCAACGATTGACCGGATGCACCGTTCGGTACCGACGTGATACCAAAGCTGATCGTCGTACCGCTGACCGCGTTGCCATACGCATCCACAACGGACACGACCATCGGCAAGCCGAGAACGGAGTTGGCAACCTGGGACTGGTTGTTGCCGGAGACCTGGGCCATCGTCTTTGCGGGGCCGGCATATGCATTGATAGCGACCGACTTCGCGGGTAATGAACCTGCCGCAGCCACGATCGTGTAGACTCCGACCTTGGTTCCGAGCGTGAACCTCGAGCTCGCCTGACCTTGTGCATCGGTCACGATGGTCGTATCGAGCGGATACTGGCCGGTGGCGCCCGACGGAGCACCGGTGCTCGTAAACCGGACACTCACACCGCTTACAGGGTTGCCGTACGAATCTGTAACAGCAACCACAAACGGCGCGACCAGCATCGTTGCCACTTCGCCGGACATCAGATTGCCGGATGGCATCGCAGCGATTGCCGGCGCACCAGCGACAGCCGTTGCCGCGAACGACTGCGGGCTGCCTGACAGACCAACCGCGCTTGCCGTCACACTGTATGATCCCGCTTTCGTTCCGAGCCTGAGCGTCGTAGATGCCTGACCGCTCGCATTCGTCACTGCAGAGAGCGCCGTGAGCGCCGCGGATGTGTCACCAAACGGCCTCGATGCAATCGAGAAGTTCACCGTTGTGCCGGCGAACGGATTGCCGAATTGATCGAAGACCGTCACGACAAACGGAGTACCGAGTTCCGTCGCGACCGTCGCGCTTTGACCGCTGCCTGACTTCAGGACGATCGATGTTGCAGCCGGCGGCAAGGCTCCTGAAGTTGCCATCTCTGTGAAGATGAATGGACTTCCGAGCAACGAACCGGAGGAAGCTGCGACCTTGTATACGCCTACGCTGTCACCCAAGGTCATTATTGTCTGTGCTCGACCCTGTGCGTCGGTCAGCTCGAGCGTGTCAGACAGTGCCTGACCTCTTGCTCCCGACGGAGCAGATGTGATCTCAAATCTCACAAGGGCCCCCTGGACGGGATTGCCAAAGATATCCTCTACATCGACGCTCAATGGTTGTGTCAATGTCGTCTTCACGACCTGAGATTGACCATTTCCTGTAGGACTCCTTCGATTTCCGCTCGTCAGGTCGATCGTGTACGGGCGTCCAACAACCGCGGTTGAACTGAAGGAGATCGATGCACCGGACAGCGCCGTGGACGTCGCAACAACGCTGTACGTGCCTGGCAGTGTGCCAAGCGTCAGCTTGGTAGACGCCTGACCGCTTGCATTGGTATTGACCGAAGCGACGCTGAGCGTCGCGCTCGTATCACCAATCGGCTTGGCCGATATGGCAAAATTCACCGCCGCTCCAGAGTATGGAGCGCCGAACTGGTCGAGGATGGTCACAACCATCGAATTCGACAGTTGTCTTCCGACCGTATCAACTTGAGAGTTGCCGGCCGCCAAAATCATAGATGTCGCCACTGGCGGTGCAACTGTCCCTGTCGCCGTGGCAGAAAACGTAACCGGACTCCCCGACAACCCTGAAGATGTCGCTGAGACCGTATAGGATCCGGCCGCGCTTCCAAGATGAAGCGTAGTTGAAGCCTGGCCGCTTGAATTTGTCACTGCACTGGAAGTCGACAGACTCTGCCCCGTGGCGCCACTCGGACTTCCGGAGATTGAGAACGTCACAGTCGTGTTCGCAATAGCATTCCCGTATCCATCCGTGACCGAGACCACAAAGGGACTTCCCAGCGTTGAATTTGTCGATGCACTTTGACCGCTTCCGGACACTCCTCCGAGGTTCTGTGCCACCCACTCCATCGCAGAGGGTCCAAGGGGATGCGTCGCATCTGAAGCCGTCCATCGGCTGAACGAGAGAATCCCCGTCTTGGTGATCGTCTGTGCAGACGTATTGACAGTGCCGCCCTGACGACGCCAGTTCGCGCCGTTGTCTGTCGAACGCCATAATTCGAGTGTGCTCTCGTTGTAGGAGCCAAGTTCGTTCGCTCGATTGTACGAGAACACCATGGTGCCATTGTATCCGCTTCCCGAGGAAGAGATATCGAAGTATCGCTTGATCGAGTAGTTTGACGCGTAGCCGGGGCCGCCCGGGACTGCAACACCGGAGATCCTGCGGATCGTCGTATTGCCCGGAGACGTACCTGAATATGAAAGTGATAATCCAATTCCTCCGAAATTGGATGAGCCAATGGAAGAAAGATCAACCGTCTTTTGAACGCTGCCGCTGAAGTACCCCTGTTCATCCATGGTCCCGCCCAGAACCAAGGGTGCGGTCGTTGGGTCGGCGTTCGCTGTGACTCCTGAGAGTATTGTGAAGGTTCCGTTGACCTGTGGTGATCCTGCATTAAACGTCTTCGTTCCACCGCCTGAGAACTTGAGGTCCTGGTACGTCATCGGCGGGACTGTTTGAGAACCGCCAAAGAATTCGTACAGACCACCGTTGACAGACGGAAGTCCGCTCGCACCATTTTTCACCTTGATGGTGCCGGTATTGGTCATCGCACCACTGCCTGTGCGCTTCAAATCGCCACTCGCACGGGCTTCACTGGCGATCGTCACAAGCCAGAGAAAGAGAAGGAACGCGACCTTCCAGGGCGACTTACGCAGCCGCCACCGGTTTAACCGGCGTATGAATTGGGACTTCTTGTTCGTTCCCATATCAGCACCTTTTTGTTTCCCCGATCCACGTTTTCTCCGGAACACCCCGTTGTCCGGCGGACGGGTCATGAGAGTTGACCCGGGCGGCCAGTCATCCGGAATGAAGCGTCGGCTCTGAAGCATGTCAGGACCTCGGCTCACCGGCGAACAATAATATGTAGATCTGGGACTCATTGACTATGCGGTTCCAAGACTATTTAAATGCCGAATCTGATATCTACTGCTTACAGCGAATTGCAACGATGACACTGCTTCAGACATCCCCTCGCTCAAGACGGATCGACAGCGACAGCAGGCTAAAACGCGAGTTGCACCGCGCCTTCCTGCCGATCCCGGCAGTGAATGAACCATCATACAGAACTCATGGATGTTCTGACTGGATTCAGTCACACTCACCCATTCGAACAATATGTGTGTCTTCTTTCCCAAGGTGACATCCTCCGCTTCACCGTCTCCCCAAGACTATTCCCGGGACTCACACTCCCCGAGGGCCCGCCTTGGCAACGTCGTATCCCGCGGCGGGCGGGAATCATGTAGAGACGATCGTTCGTACACAACATCTCCTTTTTCGCTCCATTGCACTGCTTGTAGTCCCGACTTCGTTTCATATCATTCCGGGCTTTGCTCATAACATCTCCGATGAAGGGAGAGAAGGCAAGAAGGAGCCCTGCAGATCGCGCTGCAGGATAAGGACTTGCCTTCTCTCGACGCTCATCGGCGGCACGACACGCGCAAGCGGCGAGTCGCTCCACAAGTGAAATCTGAAGTGGTGATCTGAGCAGGACCACACTTCTCTTGTCTGGTTCGGACAGGAACTTCCTTCGCCAAAGCGTGCTTCCGCGAAGGTTCCGCTGATGATGCAAGGCGACCCGGTCCCGGAAAGAGCCTTCAACGCGAGAAGGAGCCCCATCGGGGTCCCGCCTGGGCGGGAGAAACTCGCATTGCTGGCGCTTCCGCGCATACCGGTTCGGTCCTCGAATGTCGGTAAAAGCAGGATCGCCTCTTCCAACATCCGGTGGCGCAGATGCAGTCGTACTATAGTGTCGACATCGCCACTGTTGCATCGCCATGGATTGTTTCGTCCATTGTATGATACATCGTATGTACTCCTGTGAATGCACCGGGAATTATCCGGCTTGCACGGACGCATCCCAGCCACAGTACTTCTTTCATAATTGCGTTATTTCAGTGTTCGTGTGCCCGGTCAGACTCCTTCGAGCTCCAGGCGCACACTGCACCCATGTATGTTCTGCCCGCAGTCAGCCCCGGGATCCGGGGGGGCACAGGCCGGAAAAATCTTCCCTCTGTCTCGTGTTCCGGGCGGACCAATCCCCGCTCGACCGTGAAGATCGAGCATCTGGGGTTGCCGGACCAGCTCCGTTCCACACCTCAGATAGCATTGGGCGCTTCGAGGTGCGACGCGGACCGTCCGTTTATGTTTGGATGGTAGGTATACCATCACAAACCTCCGCCGCAAGTTTTCGAGCCATAGGTTGATCCAAACATCTGAATCGCATAGACAGACTCCTGCGAAGTCAGACTCCGGCCGCCCGGTTTTCGGCACGCCTGCAGTACTGGCTGTCTACACCCGTACCGTCAGGCAAGGACGACGTCGAGCAGGCACTTGTTGA
>DATJQB010000177.1:0-5295 GCA_035506075.1 Bacteroidota bacterium
GAAACAGCTGCGGGGGTTGCGTGGTGGCCGTTGGCCTGCGGGCATAGATGATCGGCTTTTTCCCTGTGCCGTACTCTGCCCGAATGCGCAACGGGTACTTCGTATTCTGGATATTGCTCTGGATCCAATACAGGCCCCCTCTACGGAGCACATAGACCCTATTCGCATTGACCCGGGCGCCCGACGCCAATGTGTCGCCGCTGATTGATGCATCGAGGTTCTTGCCTGTTGTAGCAAATGGCTCAATGATCAGTTCATTCTGCCCATACGAACAAAGCGGAAGCAGGGCCAGCACGGCTATCAGTATAGCAAGGTTCCTCATTTTGTATCTCCTCATTATGTGAGTGATGTGAATTAGTTCGACGATCGAATCAGTTTCCTAGAGATCAACTCGCACGCCCAGATCGACGGTCGTGCCATATCTGACGGATGTATCTGGCAACTTCACTCCAATGGGTCTGTCCATCCAGGACGTACCTTCCTGAGTGTTCGTAAGGTTGTTCACATTGAGAACGACCGAAAGATAGTCTGTGAGTCCCTGTTTGACGGAGATATCCCATCTCGAAAAAGAATTCACCACAACATCTTTGAGTTGGTCGGTTGTAAAGTTCCGATTGTATTCCCCCTGATAGAAGTAGGAGACTCTGAACGAAAAACGCTCATAGTCATATCCAAGCGACGCATTCGCGAAGAACTCAGGCTGGTCCGGGAGCTTCTGCATGCTCTTGTACGTGAAATTCTGCAGGATTGGCGGCCGACCGGGGCTTGGATTCGGCACTGAGATTTGCTTTACGTTGGTGACCCAACTCTCGGAACGCAGGATCGTGAAGTTGTAATTCAAAACGATGTTCTTGAGCAACGACGGGAGAAATCTCAGATCAGCCTGATGTTCAACCTCAAATCCCCACACGCGGGTGGGATCTGTCGAGTTATACGGATAGGTGAGATTGGCTCCCCCCGACAGCAGTGAGGTAGTATAGGCCTTCCAGTTGACTCCCAGACTGTCCAGGACGGACTGTACTTTACCGGGCGCAATGGGATAATTATTCAGAGACATGTGCATGTCTTTGATATTTTTGTAGAAAGCGGAAACACTGAACAACCCGATGTTGGTGCCGAACACCTGAATCTGAGCGTCATAGTTGGTAGCCACGGAGTTTTTTAGATCGGGGTTTCCAATGACGAGCGTATTTGTGCTTGAGGATCTTGCAACATATTGCGGCAGCCTATCGCTGAAGTCAGGACGCGCCAGAGATTTGTAGCCCGCAAGTCTGATGTTGATGAAGTCCGTCGGCTTGAGAACGAGCTGAGCATTCGGAAGAATGTCCGTCTCACGATGATTCGCATTTGCGATGTTGAACAGTCCCTGGGGAGACAGGTTGGCTCCGCTCAGCGAGAGAGGAGTGTACTTTGCAGAATAGTCGTTGTTGTCGATCTCAATGCGCGCTCCCAAAATGAGAGACACTGATGTCCCCCAGCTCAGTGTGTTCATCAGGTATCCAGCTGTCATCCTTTCAGTAATCCAGTAGTCATTCCCGTCAATCAGGTCGTTCCTCACGTATTCGGCGTACTTGTTGTCAGAATTCTGGACTTTGTATCCATTGATGTTCAGGTCGCGCCAGAGTCTCAACGCATCCCTGTTGATCAAGGGATAGAGCCTCGAGTTGCCGAAGACGTTCCGGTCGACGGGGGGGGCGTCCAGGAATCTGCTGAGCGGAGCGCTGTTGCTCCCTACAAGACCATCGAATCGGGTGCCCGAAAAATTCTTGGGCACAAAGGAGCCGTCGCTCAGCATTGTGTAGATGGGAATAGTGCCAAGATAGTAACCCGAAAGAGTCTGATTGGCCGAGTACGATCTTGTTTTCGATCTGTACTTTCCTCCAATTTTCAGCTGCCCGATGAGGTTGTCACCGATGGAATACTTTCTTGCGATGTCCAGGAACGCAGTTCGTTCCCTGTCGTAATTAGCGGAATTCCCATCCGTTGCCTGGTACGCGTTGGCCACCTGGAAATTGTTGAACGCATACGGAATCCACGCTTCCGTTGGACCTTTCCACAATTCAGCTGGAACGTTCGCCATGCCGGAGCCGCCACCGACCGTCGATGAGGTTTCATAGAAATTCATGAGATAGTCGTATGGGGTCTTCACCTTGGTCTCAGAAAAAGCAAGATCCCAGTTGACCTCGAAACCCATCAGGTAGTTCTCGCCGCGTAATGAGGAATTATATGTTGCCAGCTGCACTTCCTGATCATGATAGTAGTAGTTCACAGGTCCCGATGGTGCGTACTCCCTGTAGTTCGTGAGAATACTTCTCGACGTCTGATTGTAGACATTGTTGAACCTGATACTGCCGTTGTCAGGCGTGTTCAAATCCAGGAGAATGCTTCCGCCTTTACGTTTCCGTATTTCGTTCTGATACTGAGGCTCGTAGAGCAGATATTGCCAATCTGTATTGAGGGAGATCGTCGGATCAAACGTGCGAATCGTCGATTCTTGGCTTCTGATGGTTTGTTCAAGATTCCCCGTGACCTGTACTCCAAGCACATCGTCAAAAAATCTCTGTCCAAATTGTGCGTTGAAGTTGTACTCGTTCGCCGACTTATCCAGGTAGTTGTAGTTGCCTTTTGCTTCGATTTTAACCTGCCTTGTAGAGGGAGCCTTTCGGGTGACAAGGTTCACCGCGCCTGCAATTGCATCAGCATCTTTGTCCGGAGTCAGAGCTTTCATGAGTTCGATGCCCGACAAGGAACCCTGCGAGATAATGCTCAAATCAACAGCGCGATCCTGTGAAGATGTAGGGGGAATCCTCACGCCGTCAATCGTGATATTCGTGAACTTCGCACTCAAACCGCGCAGCACGACGTTCGAGGCTTCACCTCCATTACGCACCAGTGAAACCCCTGACAATCGTCCGATCGCTTCCGCGGCATTGGCATCCGGCAGCTCCTGAATCTTCTCCGCAGACACGACGTTGACGATAGTGTTCGACGTAAGCTGCTGATTCATCGCTGCAACTTGTCCGCGCATCTGGGCGGTGATCACAACTTCCTGTCCTTGAATCACCATGGCCGAAAGTTCAAAATCCAGCCGTATTGGTGTAGCTGAGGAAACCGTCACCTTCACTTCTTTGGGGGCATACCCGATGCTGGAGACCCTCAAGGTGTGTTTGCCGAAGGGAACATTCATGATCTTGTATTGTCCATCGACATCTGTTGCACAGCCGAGGCCAGTTCCGACAATGAAGACGTTCGCCCCCACCATTGGAGTTTTCGCCAGCGAATCGACCACTACTCCCGTTAACGATGACTGGCCAAACATCATAAATGGCACCATGAGCACAACCAGAAGCGACAGCGCGGAATCAATCTTCTTCATGTTTTTCTCCACTTCTTGTTTGTGTAAACACTGCGAAGCCGGACGGACACCGGCCCTGTGTGACTTTTGGATCCAAACCAGCAAAAAGCAATCATACTCATTGTCTTATGTTTCCCGCCTGGCGGATTCGAGACCAGGACGCGCCAGACTTGTTTCAAGCGTACTCCCTGCTGTGAACAATCAGAGAACAGGGGAAGAATTCGAAGCTTGACTGGATTGCACGGCTCTCTCCGGTAGTGCAAAGCATGGGGACGCGAACCATTGATTCGTACGGGCCTGCTGACGAAGGAAGAACTTGAGATGGCTTCATGTCTTGAAGAAGTGTCGGAATCCTTGGCAATTTTAGCACTTTTCGACAACCGGGATAGTTACAATTCTCGCTTTTTTTGATATCTTAGGCTGTTGCCCGATCGGCCTGTGAAGGCCTACAGGGGCTCGCACACGAGATTTTGCTGCTAGATTTGCTGTAGATACGCTCGGCGGTAGGAAACTGAACTTGCCAATTTACTGCTGGATGGTACCCTTACGCAAGATAAAAACCGTTGAGGCCTGCTGAGTTAACGGGTAAATAACCTCTCGTTCTGTTGGGAAATATTGATGGTGGACGGAACACAAATACGACAGGTCTTGGCAGAGATTCTTGAAAGCAGCGAGTTCAAGGAATCTCAGAAATACCGCGATCTTCTCACCTATCTTGTTGAAGAGTCTCTCGCCGGCAGGTCGCCCAAGGAAACCACCCTCGGCATTCAGTTCTTTGGGAAAGAGGCTTCATTCAACTCGAAAGAAGATGCCACGGTACGGGTCTACCTGAACAACCTGCGGAAGAAGCTCGATCATTACTATCTGACTTCTGGAAAATCGGCGTCGCTCAGGTTGGTCATTCCCGTCGGCCATTACAAAGTCGAATTTGTGAACGCGGAAAGTGCCGTCAACCAACCGGCGAAAACCAGCCGATGGGACAAATGGGCGTTGTTTGGCCTCTCCCTTGTTGTGACCTTTGCCCTTGGCTATCTCTCCCGCGTTCTCCTGTATCCACAACAACCGGCCGTCAACGTGACGAATCCCATCTGGACCGAGTTTACACAGCCGAACGGACGGCCAACGCTTGTTGTCCTCGGTGACTATTTCTTCCTTCGGGAAAACAATCCAGTCAGCTCGTACTACCGAACCGTCACGATTAACTCTCCGGAGGACTTTGAAGAAAGGGTGAACAAGGAACCGGCGTTCGCAAAACGATATCAGCCGCTTCAGTTCACATACCTGCGACCAAGCGCATCTTGGGGACTCACACAGATCCTTCCGATCCTTCAGAAGTCGCCCCGTGGGTACTCCATGAAACTTGCTTCCGAGTTTACCACAAACGATTTCAAATCCAATAACATTGTGTTCATCGGAACACTCAAGACATTGTACGGCATTCACAAGTTTCTGCATATCTTTGGCATGACAGAGACGAATACACCGTACGAAAGCGTGGCAATCCAGGGGAAAAAAGGTGATTCCCTGCAGATATTCTCTCTCGGCGGACAGCGGAGCGGAGATTACGTCAAGGATTTCTCCATCATCGCCAAGGGGGCCGGACCGGATGGAAGCACGATTCTTCTTCTCCTGGGGGTCTCGGAACACGGTGCTATAGAGGCGCCCCGCGCGGCATGTGACAGCACTCTCTTCGAAGCGATCGAATCAAGATATCCTCATCAGTCCTTTTCCCAGCCCTTTTACTTCACACTTGTGTTGTCTACAGAAGGTATCTCGCAGACAGTCTTTGGCGCCAACATCCGTCACTTCATTCAGAACAAGCCACTCTACAACATCGCGAACATCGGGCACGAAGACTCCTCAGCTACGCGGTAATAGGAGTCCGTCTCTGTTCACCCCAAAGCCCTTCATGACTGTCCCCCGTGGTGGAACGAACGCAA
>DATJQB010000178.1:0-33462 GCA_035506075.1 Bacteroidota bacterium
CAGCAAAGACATCTCTGCGTTTCACAGCGGTTCTTGAAAAGTCCACCAACAAGCTGTGGGGCTCTCACCTCCGCGTACCTGCAGCAATAGCGCAGAAGCTTCTTGCCGGCGGGTCGCGGCGAGTTCTCAGGACTCTCAACAGTTCCGAAGCGCATCAGTGCGCGCTCCTGCCATTTGGAGAGGGAACGTATGTGCTCTCGGTCAACAGGAAGTTATGCAACGAGCTGCGTCTCGAAATTGGATCGAAGGTCAGGGTCAGCGTGCAGCCGGACAACAGCAAGTACGGTCTTCCAGTTCCGCCTGAATTGACGGAATGGTTTCGCCAGGATCGGAATGCGGACAAACTGTTCCATGCGCTCACTCCCGGTAAACAGCGGACATTGCTGTACATGATCGGCACGGGGCGCACGGAAGAAGACCGTGCCTGGAAGGCCGGTCTAGTTGTGCGACACCTTCGGGAACACAACGGGGTGATTCACTACAGGCAGCTCTACCTGTCGTTCAGGAAACGGTGAGAACCCTTGAGATCAGATAGTCACAATGTGAACGATACGTCGAACGTAGTCATCGCTTTGAACTGCGCAATCGAGAAGGCCGTCGTCGCCAAGGATTTCCCGCTGCTCACCTCGGCCTATGCAGAAGAGTTCGTATTCACGCACGGCACGGGATTGGTTCAATCGAAGAACGAGTGGCTCGAATCTCTGCGCGAGCCTTCATCCCGGTTCGTTTCGCGCGAACCGGAACAGACTTCCGTTGAGTTTCAAGGCCACTCAGCAATTGTGTCGGGCAGCATTCTGATTCACAGGGAATCGGCAAACGGAAATTCGAAGTACGGTATCCGCTATGTTCGCGTTTTTTCTGACGTCACCGGTGCGTGGCAGCTTGTCTCGCACAAGACAACAGAGCAATGGGAACTGTGACGCATGCCTGGGCCGAATCCGAACGGGATGGTAGTCCTTTTCATTGCAACGAGTCTCGACGGCTATATTGCTCGCTCGAATGGCGACATCGACTGGCTTTCGGTCGTCCAGACCCCAAACGAAGACTATGGCTACAATGAGTTCATCAAGACTGTAGGGACTGTCATCCTGGGGCGCAAAACGTACGAGAAAGTGCTCTCATTCGGGATTGGATTTCCCCACCGGGGCAGAACATGCTATGTTCTCTCCCGGACGCCACGCGCCGCAGACGACAATGTCCAGTTCTACGGTGGCGACCTCGCGGATCTCGTCGCCACCATTCGCAAGACAAGCACGGGCAACATCTTCGTGGACGGCGGAGCCGAAGTCGTGCATGAATTCATGAGGAAGGACCTGATCGACAGGTTTGTCATCTCTGTCCTCCCCATTCTTCTTGGTGAAGGAGTTCCGCTGTTTCGCCCGGGATGGAACGAGTTGCCCCTTGTGCTGCGATCTAGCAGAGCATTTTCTTCGGGACTCGTCCAGAACACCTACGATCGTCAGCCCGGGAGGCAACGATAGGCGTGTTCCGGCACGGACCACCCGTTCGTGGCGGATGCAGACATGATTGCAACGGCGCCGCCAACGTTACAAACGACATCAAACGATCACAGGAGAGATGAGATGGAGATTTCAAAACGTGTTGCCCTGGTGGCACACGATAATTGCAAGAAGGATCTCGTTGAGTGGGTGCAGTGGAACTGGAAGTCCCTTCTGAACCATAAGCTCATCTGCACCGGCACAACCGGACGGCTCGTGGAGGAAGCAATTTCAAAGAAGCTGGACAAGGGACATGCCGTCCAGCTCGATATCGTAAAACTAAAATCAGGCCCGTTCGGCGGCGATCAACAACTCGGCGCCATGATTGCCGAAGGAACGGTGGATGTGATGATCTTCTTCTGGGATCCAATGCAGCCTCATCCGCACGATGTCGACGTGAAGGCGTTGCTCCGGATTTCCGTTCTATATAATATCCCGACTGCGTGCAACCGATCGACTGCGGATTTTCTGATCTCATCCGAGCTCATGAAAGAACCATATTCCCAGAAGCTTACAGACTATTCACCATATCTTGACCGAACGATCCCCTGAGTTCGCATCGCCTTGGACCAGCAGCCATTGTGAAAAACGTCGAACCGATCTCCGTCACGCATTTGTTCCCGGAGCTGGATGCGCTGCTCCTCGGACTGTTGCGGGGCTTGCCGGCTGCTGATTGGAACCGTCCGACAGTGGCCCCTGCGTGGACCATCAAGGACGTCGTCGCACACCTCGTCGACGGCAACGTTCGTGCACTGTCGATCATGAGGGATTCGTTTTGGGGTGAATCTGCCGGCGACGTGACATCGTATGATGAACAGGTTCTGTTCCTGAACAAGCTCAACGCAGATTGGGTGCGGGCATTCCGGCGGGTGAGTCCGGCCGTTCTTGTGATGCTCCTTGAGAGCACAGGCAGAGAGTACTGCGGGTTCATGCAGTCGCTCGACCCGATGGCGCCCTCACCGATCCCTGTTGCATGGGCCGGCGAATCCACATCATTGAACTGGTTTCATGTGGCCCGGGAGTACACGGAAAAATGGCATCACCAGCAGCAAATTCGTCTGGCGGTGAACGACGGACAGACGCTGCTCTCCGATCAGCTGTATCTTCCCTACCTCGATACGTCGATGAGGGCACTGCCGCATCAATACCGGAACGTGAGCGCGCCTGACGGAACAGTGCTCCGATTCAGGATCACCGGCGTCGCAGCTGCGGAGTGGTTCCTGGTGCGATCTGACGGTCGATGGAGTTTGTGCACCGGGCACGACGGGTCTGTTGCATGCAATGTGGAGATCGACAAGGATATCGCATGGAAGATTCTTACAAAGGCGATGAAAGCTGACCAGGGCCTACACTCTGTCCGGATAGAGGGAGACAGGCGACTCGGCGAGCCGGTCTTGAGCATGGTTGCAGTGATGGCCTGAGAAGCCACTGATCTTTTGGAGATTGCCCGATGATTTTGTATTTCGTACAAGGGCTGGCGTTCGGTTTCGCTGCCGCAATGCAGCCGGGACCTTTACAGACGTATCTGATGTCGCGGGCGCTGCACCATGGGTGGCACAAGACACTTCCTGCTGTGTTCGCTCCGCTCGTGAGCGATGGACCCATTGCCTTGTTGTCGATCGTAGTCCTGAGTACACTTCCTCTTCTTTGGGAACGTCTTCTCCAGGCCGCCGGCGGATTGTTTCTCCTGTACCTCGCGTTCGGAACGTTCAAGACCTGGCGTGATTTCAACGGATCCTCCCCAAAGACGGCAGGTTCGGGGGGAATGAACCTGATGAAGGCTGTGGTTATCAACCTACTCAATCCCAATCCCTATCTTGGCTGGATGCTTGTCCTCGGCCCGCTGCTTCTGCGAGGCTGGCGCGAAGCACCGACGAACGGGATTGCTCTGATCATCGGATTTTACGGCACCATGATCATCGGCGGATCGGCGATTGTTCTGCTCTTTGCATCTGCGCGTGTCTTTGGTCCGCGACTGAATAGAGCTCTGTTGGGCCTCTCTGCCATCGGTCTGCTGCTTCTTGGCCTGTTCCAGATTTGGCAGGGGGTCGCAGCTCATGCATCATGACGTGAGCCGATGGTGTTCAAACTTCAAACGAATGTTCGAATAGAACTCAGGAGTTGCGTTGCACAAACGACTTGAACCAAAGCTCTTCTCGATCCTTCGAAAAGGATACACTCGAAAGGATTTCACATCGGATCTCGTGGCCGGGGTGATCGTCGGCATTGTCGCCTTGCCGCTCGCCATCGCGTTTGCAATCGCGTCGGGAGTGAAGCCCGAGCAGGGACTCTACACTGCAGTCATCGCCGGGCTTGCCGTTTCGGTACTTGGAGGGAGCCGCGTTCAAATCGCGGGTCCGACGGGTGCGTTCATTGTCATCGTGTACGGCATCGTGCAGAAGTACGGGTACGACGGCCTAGCCGTTGCCACACTGATGGCGGGAGTGTTTCTCGTCATCATGGGATTTGCAAGACTTGGAACTCTGTTGAAGTTTATTCCTTATCCGCTGACGGTGGGATTTACATCCGGCATCGCGCTGATCATCTTCACATCGCAGATCAACGATTTCCTCGGCCTGCATATCCAGAACCTCCCTTCAAACTTCTTTGAGAAATGGTACGTCTATGCGCAGAGCCTGCGCGGACTGGATGTGAATTCTCTCCTGGTCGGACTCGGTTCGCTCCTCATCATCATTTTCTGGCCCCGCATTTCGCACAGGATCCCCGGACCTCTCGTTGCGCTGCTCGTCGCAACCGCCGTGGTCCAGGTTTTCAAGATTCCCGTTGAAACGATCGGATCGAGATTTGGAAGCGTTCCGCATGGTCTCCCCGCTCCCCACATTCCAAAGGTCAACTGGCATACGCTGACAGGGCTTGTCTCCCCTGCGATTACAATTGCGTTACTCGGTTCGATTGAATCGCTTCTCTCTGCCGTCGTCGCGGATGGAATGATCCGGAGCCGTCATCGGTCCAACATGGAGTTGATTGCACAAGGAGCTGCCAATATCCTCTCACCAATTTTCGCAGGAATCCCTGCCACCGGCGCGATTGCACGCACCGCGACCAACGTGAAGAACGGGGGGCGGACACCGGTTGCCGGGATTGTCCACGCGGTAACGTTGTTCTTCATCATGATCTTCTTTGGCCAATGGGCATCGCTGATTCCGTTCCCGGTGCTGGCAGCAATCCTGGTCGTCGTTTCATACAACATGAGCGAGTGGCACTCGTTTATGAAAGTTCTTCGAAGTCCCATGAGCGACGTCGCCGTCCTTCTCGTCACATTCGCACTCACTGTCATTGTGGACTTGACAGTTGCCATCGAAGTTGGTGTCGTGCTCGCTGCACTTCTGTTCATGAAGCGGATGTCGGATGTCAGTCAGGTGAATGCGATTACGAGGGATCTTCAGGAGGAACGGGAGGAAGAGGAATCGACACTCCCGAAGCGCACGATCCCCGAGAATGTTGAAGTGTTTGAAGTGTACGGCACTCTCTTTTTCGGCGCGGTCGACCAATTCACCGAATCGATGCGGTTCATTGAAAAGAAACCCGCAGTCCTGATCCTTGAAACGCGCAATCTTCTCGCCGTTGACGCGACGGGTCTTCGCGCGCTCGATGAACTTCTCATCCAGCTTGCACACCAGAAGACGCACTTCATCATCTCCGGAATTCACAAGCAGCCCTTGTTTGCAATGCAGGGCTCGGGGTTACTCGACCGGCTCGGCGAGGACAACGTCTGCGGGACCCTCGACGAAGCGCTTGAACGTGCGCGTGTCTTGGCAAGCCCGGCCGGGCAGAATGCGTCCCCTGGAATTTCGACCGACATTCCGAACGGATAACGACCATGGATGCTTCAAATCTGATCGCTCCGATCTCTGTGCTGTGGATCGGCTCAGAACTCCTTCTCATGAGAATGAAACATTCAGGGGGAGAGAGCACACAGAAGGACAAGCACTCGGTTCGCATCCTCTGGCTGGTGATCGTGCTGGCGATAGCGTCGGGTGTCTTCGTTCGCATGTGGGGACCGGGGCGTCTTGCGGCCGGCAGCGCCGTGATGAACATTGCAGGCTTGGTGCTGATTGTCGCGGGATTAGCCCTGCGCTGGGTCGCCGTTCTCACGCTGAAGAACTATTTCACCGTGGACGTTGCAATCATGAAGGATCACAGGATCATACAATCAGGAGTGTATAAATATATCCGGCACCCTTCGTACGCCGGCGCGATACTATCGTTTGTGGGACTCGGAGTTTCCTTTTCAAACTGGATTTCGCTCATCATCATGTCCGTCGCAATAACCCTGGCGTTTCTCCACCGGATTCGGATTGAGGAGGCGGCGTTGTTGGAACATTTCGGCGACGACTATCGCCGGTATTGCAGTTCAACGCGGCGGCTGATTCCAAACGTGTACTAATCACACGCACGATGGTTCAGGAACCAACATTCAAGCGATTTCTTCCTGTCGCTGCCCTCCTTGCAACAGGCGGATTGTTTTTCTTTTCAACGGGATTGACAGGCATTCGGCCGTTGGTGCTTGTTGCTCCCGTTCCCGTGTTGTTAATCGCACAGCGTGTGTCCCGCCGTGCAGCCACGCTCCTTGCATTCCTGGCGTCTTGCGTCGGCGGATTGAACCTGGTCGGTTACTTGTCGCGCCTCGCTCCGACGACTTTCGTTGTCCTCTCGATTCTGTTGCCGGCATTGGCGTTCGCTCTCGTGGTCGTTGCATTCAGGGATGCGATTCTGCACCTCCGGCATCCGATGGCATTTCTTGCGTTCCCGGTCGGCTGGACAGCGTACGAGTTTTTGCTTTCAACATTCTCACCGCACGGTACCGCAGGGAGCATCGCATATACTCAGGCAGACGTTCTCCCGCTGATTCAAATTGCATCGCTCACCGGAATTCAGGGGATGACGTTTGTCATCACGCTTGTTCCCGCCGGCATTGCCGCGGGAATGCTCACACGTGACAGAAGACATTTCCTCGCGATTTTTCTGGTTGTGTTGATCGTTGGATTCGGCTCGCTCGTGTATGGATGGATCCGGCTGTCGAGTGATCGATCCGGCGAGAGTATCCGGGTCGGCCTTGTGGCAAACGATTCGACCGTCCGATATTATGAATCAACGGACAGGGAGATGGCCCGGCAAAGCCTTCATTCGTATTTGCGCGCGGCATCGGTGCTGGCGGCGAGGGGTGCAAGCATCATTGTCCTTCCAGAAAAAATTGTCGGGGTTACGGAAGCGTACGACCGCGAGATTCTTGATTCACTCTCCGCGTTCGCACGAAACGAGCATGTTGCGATTGTTGCCGGGCTGAACCGTATCGGCGTCTACCCGCATAGAAATTATGCCGTTGCTCTTTCAGCCGATGGATCCATCCAGGGGGAGTACGACAAAGCCTATCCGATTCCCGGGCTCGAAACCGGCTATCAGACGGGCACCCGCATTTTCACCCCCAAGATTGCAGGCATTCCTTCCGGCATAGCCATCTGCAAGGATATGGACTTCCCCGAATGGATCAGGAACTACGGAGCTGCGCGCACACAGATGATGATTGTACCCGCGTGGGATTTTTCGGTCGACGCGTGGCTGCATTCCCGCATGGCAATCCTGAGGAGTGCGGAGAACGGGTTTGCGATGGTGCGCGCTGCGAACAACGGTTATCTTACTGTCACTGACGATGCGGGTCGCGTCGTCGGAGAAGCCGCAAGCTCCGATCGTTCACCGGTCATGCTTGTATGCGACGTCCACCCCGGCACGGGGCGTACGTTTTATGCCGGCGCCGGAAACTGGTTTGCCTGGGTCAATCTCGCAGCGTTGCTGGTTCTGCTTGTTGCCGTTTCCCGGCGGCTTGCCCGGCGTTTCTCAACTCACCCCTCCTAACCAATTTGATACCGGAGAATCGACCACAATGAGATCCATGGCTATTTTCGTCGCCGTATGCGTTGCCGTGCTTGCCTTCTCCACGCAGGAGATCTTCGCACAATCCACACCCGTCAAACTCACGCCTCATCAGCAACTGGCGCGCGACATATTCCGTGAGGTCGTTGAAATCAACACGACAATGAACATCGGCAGCACAAAGGCTGCAGAAGCAATGGCGGCTCGGTTGAAAGGCGCGGGCTTTTCCGAAAGCGATATGGCCCTTGTCGGGCCCAGGCCTCAGAACATGAATCTCGTTGTCCGGTACAAGGGGAGGGGGACCGGCCGCCCGTTGTTGTTCATTGCACATCTTGATGTTGTCGAGGCACTGAGACAGGATTGGTCGATGGATCCGTTCACGTTCATCGAAAAGGATGGTTTTTTCTACGGGCGCGGAACTTCGGATATGAAATGCGAAGTGGCAGACATCGTTGCGAACTTCATCCGGCTGAAGAAGGAAGGGTTCGTTCCAAATCGTGACCTGATTCTTGCGTTGACGGAGCACGAAGAAAACGGTGATGCAAACGGCGTGCAATGGCTGCTTGCAAACCGCCGCGATCTTATCGATGCTGAATACGCAATCAACCTTGAGGGGGGAGGCGGCGACATCCAGGATGGAAAACCCATCCTGATGGAAGTTCAGACAAGCGAAAAGGTCTATGTGAGTTTTCAGCTCGAAGTCAAAAACAAAGGAGGGCACAGTTCGCAGCCCGTCAAGGAAAATGCGATCTACAGACTGGCCGCGGGCCTGACCAGACTCTCTCAGTACGACTTCCCTGTCCGGTTGAACGAAACCACCCGCACGTTCTTTGAACGAACGGCCCAGCGAGAGAAGGGGCAAATCAAATCCGACATGCTCGCGATCCTGAAGACTCCGCTTGATGAAGCTGCCGCCGCGCGCCTGGCAGCGTCCAAGCCGTACTACAACGCGCTCATGCGGACAACGTGGGTGCCGACGATGTTGAGCGGAGGACACGCGGAGAACGCACTGCCGCAAAGCGCCCGGGCGGTTGTTAATTGCCGGATGCTTCCCGACGATTCTGAGGAACACGTGCTCGCGACATTCCACCGCGTACTCGCCGACAGCCAGATTATCGTTACACAAATTGCCCCGGCGCGGCCGGGACCGCTCTCACCACTCAGACAAGACCTTATGACGATCGTCGAGAAGCTCACATCATCCATGTGGCCGGGCGTTACAGTGACGCCCGTCATGTCGACCGGTGCGTCGGACGGGAAATTCCTGCGCCAGGCCGGTATCCCGGTCTACGGCGTCTCGGGCATGTTTGCGGATATCGACGATGTACGAGCGCACGGCCGCGATGAGCGCTTTGGCGTCAAGGAGTTTTATGACGGCGTGGAATTCACATATCGGTTCCTGCACATGTTGAATTAACGCATGCACTCAAAACTCAAATGAACGTCCTCCCCAAGGAATGATGATTATGAAATCAGCTCTTGCGGTACTTGCCGGCTATCTTGTCTTCGCCATTTCTGCCGTACTCTTGTTTCAGCTGTCCGGCGTTGATCCGCACCTGGTCCCCGGGCCGGGTTTCATCATCGGCAGCATTCTCTATGGGATGGTGTTCGCTGCGCTTGGCGGATACATCGCCGCTGTCATCGCCCGTGGCAGGGAACTGGCTCACGCCGCTGCGGTGGCATGTATCCTTGCGATTCTCGCATTCGTTTCAATCGTTGCCCAACCCGGGCTGAGCTCGCATTGGTCTCAGCTCGCGGCTATTTTCCTCATGGCGCCGGCCGCTGTCGGAGGAGGATGGATGCGGCGGAAACAACGGTCCACCAAGAACGAGCGATGAAGGAACTTCAATGTCAGTTCATAGATGTGTCATGGGATTGCGTATGAAGAACAGCAGAATGATATACGGGATTTTTCCACTTCTGTTCATCATGGCTCAGTCGAGCTTTGGGCAGAACCCCGTTGCAGACAGCACGTATGCGCGGGAAATGGCCGAATGGCAGACGAGACGGCTGGATGCCCTGAAGCGTCCCCAGGGATGGCTTGCTCTCGTTGCGCTCGAATGGCTGAAGGAGGGGCCGAACACGCTCGATTCCATCGGCACTCTCACGCTTTCGAAAGGTGTTGTGAGATTCCAGGCATTTCGCGGTGTGCATCCAAAAATCGGGTCGAAGTACTTCACATCCGGCAGGCTGAAGATCGAAGGAGGCAAAGAGCCGGCGGACAAGGTTGCCATCGGAACGAAGGTGTTTACGGTCATCAAACGCGGGGACCGATTCGCTGTGCGGATGTGGGACAGCACTTCCCCGAACCTGAACAACTTCAGCGGCATCGATCGTTTTCCCGTTCAGAAGCGATGGAAAATTTATGCCCGGTGGGAAGCGTACGAGAAACCAAAGATGATCAAGGTCGCGTCCGTCATTCCCGGCTACGTTGAAGAGTATCCTGTCGCCGGCGCCGCTGTCTTCACGAACTACGCACGCGAATTCAGGCTGGAGCCTGTCGGTCCGATCAACGAGCCCCTCTTTTTTATTTTCGCAGACCGGACAAACGGACAGGAAACGTACGGTGGGGGCCGCTTCCTGTATGCTGATCCGCCGAAGGATGGCATTGTCATCCTCGACTTCAACAAAGCGATCAATCCGCCTTGCGCTTTCACACCGTTTGCAACGTGTCCGCTTCCGCCGGAATCGAACAAGCTCCCCTTCCGTGTCGAGGCCGGAGAGAAGAACTTTGGAGATCATTGAATTTAGCGTACATTGAGCCAAAGGAGTTTGGTATGGCAGATCCACGACGAATCATGGACATGAGTCAGCATGAGGGACAGTCGGAAGGCCGCGTCCCGCCGCAAGCGGTCGATGTTGAAATGGCCGTTCTCGGCGCGATGATGCTCGACAAGGGGGCGATCGCGAAAGCGATTGAAATCCTTGACGACACATCGTTTTACAAACCGTCACACCAGCGGATTTTCGCGGCAATGACTGCCCTGTTCGACAGGAGCGAGCCTGTTGATCTCATTACCCTCGTCGAGGAATTGCGCAGACGCGGGGAACTTGAGAAAATTGGCGGAGAGTACTATCTGACCGAACTCACAACGAGGGTCACGACCGCCGCCAACATAGAGTATCATGCCCACATCGTCCTTGAGAAGGCGTTGATGCGCCAGTTAATTGCATCGTCCTCGGAAGTTGTCGGCCGCGCATTCAGCGAAACCGAGGACGCGCTCGATCTCCTTGATGAAGCTGAACAGAAGATCTTCCAGATCTCCGAACAGCGCATGAAGAAGAGCTTCGTTTCGATGAACACGGCTGTTCATCAAACGATGGAAATGCTCGAGAGCATCCACGGCAAGCACAGTGGCGTCACCGGTGTTCCTTCGGCGTTTACAGAACTTGATAACTACACCGGGGGATTCCAGAAATCGGATCTTATCATCGTTGCCGGACGCCCCAGCCAGGGAAAGACAGCGCTGGTTCTCTCGATTGCACGCAACGCGGCGATCTTGCATGATGTCCCGGTTGGATTCTTCAGTCTTGAAATGTCGGCCCAGCAGCTCGTCTTGCGCCTGATTTGTGCCGAAGCGCGCGTCGATGCGCACAGCGTCCGCACCGGCCGTTTGCCTGAGGACGAATGGCGAAAGCTCAGCACCAGTGTCGGCAAACTCTACAAGGCAAAGATCTTCATTGATGATACACCGGCCCTTTCCGTGCTCGAGATCCGCGCGAAGGCGCGCAGGTTAAAAGCGGAACACAACATCGGCATTATCGTCGTTGACTACCTGCAGTTGATGCAGGGACCGAAGAACATCCAGAGCCGCGAGCAGGAAATCTCAACGATTTCCCGATCGCTGAAGGCCCTCGCAAAGGAACTCAACATCCCGGTTCTTGCCCTTTCACAGCTGAACCGGGCCGTCGAGTTGCGCGGAGACAAGCGGCCGGTGCTTGCAGACCTGCGCGAATCCGGCGCCATCGAGCAGGATGCAGACGTCGTCCTCTTTGTTCACCGGCCGGAGATGTTCGGCATTCAGACCGACGAGAACAACGATTCAACCGAGGGAATGGCAGAGATCATTATCGGCAAACAGCGTAATGGCCCGACGGGAAGCGCGCGGCTCGCGTTCGTCAAACAGTACGCCCGGTTCGAGAACCTCACCCGGTTCCGCGAAGCCGCATTCCTGCCTCCCGAGCCAACGGATGAAACACCGTTCTGATGCAAACTGTCGCATGCGGTACTCCAGAGGCCATCTCCGCAGGATTGTCTTCGTCTGCGCCCTCGCGGCGTTCCCCGGGATTTCCTCTGCCCAGTACCGCGTGTGGACCGTGGGAGCCTTTGCCGGATACGGCCGGTTGAGCCTCGACGCGGTCGATGAGAAGAACCAGGCGGACGTCTCCGGCTGGAGCAGCCAGGGATATTCGCTTCCACCGCTCACATCGGTCAAAGACGCTCCCCTTTACTCCTTCTGCGTAAGCTACCGTTACGATCGGGATTTCGGCCTCGCACTCACCGGCTCGACCTGGTCGAAGACCGTTTCCTCATCCTACAACGGAGCTGATGCTGTTCTTTCGCTCGAACGCGGCGTCGGATGCACCACGGTCGGACTTGGTGTCATGTATTTCCCGGCGGCCCGGCCGTTTTTCATGGAGTGGTACGTTCAGACCGACCTCGGCATTTGTTTCGCCCGGGCGACCGCCAAGGCATCGGGCTATGTGATGGTCAAGAACGGATCGCTGCTTTATCCATCCCCCTTCGTGGAGACCGATGCGCGATACTCCAGGTCGAAAATGAGCGCAGGGGTGACAATCGGGGGCGATGCACCGCTGGCAGCCGGCTTTCTTCTGCACGCGGATGCTGGGTATCGATTTGCCCAGGTTGGCGAGATGGACGGGGATGTAACGCAAATGGGACAACACAGCGTCCAAACGTCCTCGATTGATTTCAATTTCTCCGGACTTCTTGTCAGTGCCGGAATCCGGTACCGGTTCTGAGTGTTGAACGTGTACATGCACTGCTGTCTTGCTGGATGAAAGGGAATGATATGGATCGGCGAGGATTTCTGAAAACTGTCCCGCTTGCTGCAGCTGTTCCTGTTCTGACCGGCATCCCGTCGCTGCGGGAGTTGTTCATCGATGACGATGATGCTGTCATTTGTTCGAAGAAATTCGAACTCGCGGCATCTCTCCGGCTTCAGTCGAAACCCATCGGCGACGTCATCGTCGAGATGGGGCGTTCGTTTCTCGGCACGGAGTACGTCGCCAACACGCTCGAACAACCGGGTGAAGAACATCTTGTCATCAATCTCCACGGCCTCGATTGTGTTTCGTTTTATGAGAACTCCCTTGTGTTCGCCCGCTGCATCAAGAAAGGGAAAACCACCTTCGAGGACTACAAGAAGGAGCTTCAATGGATCCGCTACCGGGGCGGGATTATCAACGGGTACACAAGCAGGCTCCACTATTCCAGCGACTACTTTTTCGACAACGAAAAGAAACATGTTTTGAAGGTGGTAACGAAGGACATTGGGGGTGTCCGGTTTGAGAAGTCGATCAATTTCATGTCGACCCATCCAGACTCATACCGTCAGCTCAAGGATAACCCGGAGCTTGTCGCGACCATCCGCAAGCAGGAGGCCGCAATCAACAGCAGGGAGTTGTATCATATCCCGACGCACACGGTCGCGAAGGTGGCGCCGAAGATCCACAACGGCGATATCCTTGCAATCACGACGGATATCCCCGGCATGGATGTGTCGCATACCGGCCTCGCGATATGGGTGGACGACAGACTCCACTTCTTGCACGCGCCGATAACAGGATCAAAAGTGCAGATCACCGAGAAGACACTTGCAGAATATCTTGCGTCGAGTCCCAAGCGATTGGGCATCATGGTTGCCCGGCCGCTCGAACCATTCTGAGCCGGGCGTTGTCTTGCTCCCGGCGACAATTTTCTGTAAGATTGGCTGTCATCATCCCGTTTGTTCCCATCGATTGTATGATCAACAATTATTCTCGCATCATTCTTCTCATAGCCTGCTGCGTGGTTTTTGACACCGGCGTCTTCGCGCAGCGGCCGCTGCAGGTTCCGCGCGATTCGACAGTCGCCATGATTGCCGGCAAGCGGATCTCGATCAGCTACGGACGTCCTTCGTTGCAGGGACGCAAGATCATGGGCGACTATGTACAATACAACAAGGTTTGGCGGACGGGGGCCGGACAAGCCACACAGTTGACAACCGATGCGGATCTCGAACTTGGCGGGATGGAGATTCCGAGGGGAGCATATTCGCTCTACACGTACCCGACGGACGGGCAATGGAAACTTATCATCAACAAGCAAGTAGGCCAGTGGGGTACCGTCTACAATTCGCAGCAGGATCTCGCCCGCATCGTCCTTGACAAGCGCCAAGTTTCCAATTTGATCGAGAAGCTGACGATCGCCATCGATCGCGGCACAAACGGATCCGGCACACTCAGGATTGAATGGGAACATACATCGCTTTCTGTTCCCTTCAGGGTCAGCCCGACGCCAATCATCGCCAGCCCGCGTGACTCCGTGCAGCTCGAGTTTGGCGGAATGACGATCTCGATTAACTATGGCGCTCCGTCTGCCCGCGGTCGAAAAATCTTCGGCAGCGTGGTGCCATACAACCAGATCTGGCGGACCGGTGCAAACGAAGTCACAACGCTGAAGACTCAACTGGATCTTACGATCGGCGGCGTTCGTCTTCCGAAGGGGATTTATTCTCTCTTCACGCTTCCAACCCGCAAAGGATGGCAGCTCATCATCAACAAGGAAACCGGTCAGAACGGGCTTGTCTACCATCCACGGTTCGATCTCGCGAGGTTGAAACTCGAGAGGCGCGACCTGCCGGGCTCCGTCGAGCGATTCTCCATCTTCCTCGACAAGACGGATAACCGGTCGGGCGTTCTGAGATTCGAATGGGAAAAAACGCGTCTGTCAGTTCCGTTCACTGTCGGTGGCAGGTAATTCCACCGGCGCAGCTCACATTTTGAGAAGGACTTGCGATGCCTACACGGGTAATGGTCAAGAGCAACGGCAGTATTCACATCGAGGGGGACTTTGAACTGTACGATCAAAACGGCGGGAAATTTGATTTGAATGGACGCACACTTATCAAGCTGTGCCGGTGCGGGCAAAGCAAAAACCAGCCGTTATGCGACAGCACACACAAGACATGCGGCTTTCAATCAGAGATCGTTGCGCGCGTCCTGCCTCCTGTTGTTCCCAAGCCGTAAGTTGCCGCGTTGGGCCCGGGCTTCATATAAAAAGACGGCACTGGCGCTCGCAACATTGAGTGAATCGACTCCCTCCCGCATGGGAATCGCCACAAGATCATCGCACTCGGCAAGAACCCTCCCGCTCACCCCATCCCCTTCGCTTCCAAACACAACGCAGCAATTCCCATTCATTGCCGCTTGCGGCAGCGAGATTTGTTCCGCATGAGGATGAGCCGCGATCACCCTGACACCAAACTGATTTCTCAGCTCACGCAGCGCGTCGACGATGTTTTCCAGATGTACAATGGGCAGGGTAAAGACTGTCCCCATCGAGTTTCGCACCGAGCGGCGCAAGTAGGGACTGCTTGATGTTTCGCCAACGAGAAGCGCGTGCACATCGAACGCCGCACAGTTTCTGACGAGCACGCCGAGATTTTCGGCGTTCGTCAAACCATCCACAGCCGCCAGCAGCATGGGAGGATGACTGTGACGGAGCGCTTCCTCAAGGGTAAGCGACCGGGGAATGCGGGCAACCGCCATAATTCCCTGGTGCAGATGAAATCCAACGATTGATTCGACAACGGGTTTTCCGGCAACGAAGACCTGCGTGTCGCCCGGGCGCGACTCGAGCACCGGTCTCAGGGAGTCGAGCCATTCAGGTGTGAGAAGAAGTGTGAGAACGTCAAACGAACTGGCGAGCAGTCGTCGGACAACCTTCTCCCCTTCAGCAACGAAGATACCGTTTTGTTGATGCTCCATCGGGCGGCGGAGAGTGCGGTACGGCCGCAGGTTCGGTTCGTCGAGCGAAACAACAGGAATGACGGTCATGGTCCTATGATACAAGGAGAGTGATTCTAAATCAATGGTGGGGCGCTCTCCGTTGTTGCGCCATTGAGCATGTAGCACCGATGAAGGCCGTTTGGGGCTTATGTTGACATTCGGTAAAAAAGGCAGTACCATTTTCCTCCAGAGAGCCAACGAGCGGTGAAATGAGCGCCGATGGTCGTTTGCTCCGGACAGAATTCCACATGGAGACCTGTGTATGACGATTAAAGAAAAAATGCATGGCGACGTCGCGGTACTCACGTTCAAGGGAAATCTAATGGGTGAACCCGATACCACCGAGGTTCGCGAGAAGATTTACAACCTGCTTCAGGAAGGGTTCGGCAAGATTGTGCTCGATATGGGCCAGGTGAAATGGGTCAATAGCTCAGGACTCGGGACACTGATCGCCGCCATGACTTCCGTCAAGAACAAAGGGGGAGAGTTGCGGCTGGCACGTGTCACAGATAAAGTCGAGAGCCTATTCGCGATTACTCAGCTCATCAAGGTCTTTAAGACCTACGAGACAGTCGAACGCGCTGTTGCCAGCTACAAGTAACGCTCTTTCCTGCCGCGGTCTACCCATCAGCATGCCGCGGGGCGCTCAATTCTCCAGAGTTGTGTCACGACATCGCCGGCACCCCCGGCGATGTCTGCATTTCACCCCCGTGATTGTGTATCTCCGACAGCCGCCCTGTCCTCCAGGCATCGGATTACACAGCGGTCTTTTTCGGGCGGCCGCCCCTTCACACACGGAACACCAACCATGAAGATGTGCTGTCAAGAGACGACTCCTGACAAGAAGCGCTCATGAAGACTCCGCTTGTCATTCGTTACGCAACCTGGGGAATGCTCATCTTCGCGTTTTCGATGGGCATCTACAGCTTCCACGGCCTTCGGTCACTTGAACAAAAATCGTTCGAGCTGTTCCGGGGCACCCGCTCCTACGGACTCCAGGAACACACAGACCCCGGCGAAGTGACACCTCCCCTCAAGGTGTTTCCTTTCTACGACAACATCCCGCAGGAGGAATTTCTCAAGTCGGCTGCCACGATCGTGAAGCGGTTGAAGACGGCGGGTGCGAAGGTCATCGTGGTGCCGCTTGCCTCGGGCCTGCTTTCAAATCCAAGCACACTCGCTTTGATCCGTCCGCTCGCGTCCGACAGCTCAGTCATTTTCGGAGTGAGGCTCTCGATGATGTACGGCGAGAACTACACGGAGCCGCGTCTCGAGGACAGAGAGAACTGGTGGGTCAGACATCCGCTCTACAACACCACAAAGATCCGCTGGGGGGCAATGACGGAATATACTTCCCTGAGGAGCCTGTTGACCCGATTCATTCCCTTGGGGGTTCAGGACGAAAAGACGGGCGAAATTGTTCCGGATGTGATTGTGCTTGCCCTGCTGAGGTACTTCGATCTCCCCGAGAACACCGATCTTGCGATACTCTCGCGCCGGCTCGCAATCGGCCCGTATACGTTTCCCATCGAACGGGACGGACTGACATATGCACGCATCACCGGAAGAAACAACACCATCGCTTCCCTGTACGCGACAACCAACCCGGCAACCGATTCGCTCGAGTTCTTCCCTATGTTCGCCCGCCGCATGGACGACACCGCTGCCGTCCGGGCTGCGTGGGAATCGTACCGTGGGAAGATTGTCATCATCGAAGGCAATAACCATGGGCTGTCCCGGTACGCCGCCTCGGGCTGGGAATATGCAGATATTCTCCGGGCATTGTTCAATCACACCTTCGTCACCGTGCACAGCGAATGGAATGCGCTGCTCATAGCCGCACTTGTCGTGCTTCTTACAACAGTCAGCTACTCTCTGCGCAATAGCCTGATGGTCGCGCTTTCGATTGCATTGACGATCGGCACCCTCGCGATCAGCAGATGGCTCACCATCTCTCACAACATTTTGTTTGACCCGCTGTATGTGGTTGTACCGATTATCTTGTGCGGTGCAATACTTCCCATTGTCAAACTCGCGGGCGAGAAGCGAATTGCCGAAGAGCGCATTCAAAGCCTCGAAGCAGAAAACAAGCGGCTCCGCGATCTTCGTCAGCCACCACCACCGGTGGCCGGTTTCTAATCCGCGGGAGGATCCCCATGCTCATCCCGTTGTTCGTCTACGTCCTGCTCGCCTTATCGTTTCTGATCCTTCGCAGGATTGTCCTCCATCCTGCGGAAGGACAACCGTCACGCATTGAGTTATACCTCATCGGTATTATCACATGGGTTTTCATCCTCTCCGCCGCCGCGTGGATCATCATGCCGCTGTATCTGCTGTACGAAATGCTCGCACTTGGAAACATCGCCGCAATCATGCCGCTCATTTTCATCGCCACGGTGAGCGGGGTTTCATGGTATCTAAATGAAACGATGGAGAGCGGGACCGTGCTGCACTTCCTGCGTGAGTCGGCGTTCTTCCGCCCCATGCGCCCCGTCTACATGCATTTCCAGGAAGAACTCGACAAAAAGAAAATCCGCGACATCCACCGTGAAATATCCGGCACGCCATTCCCCACATCCGGCAAACCGAAGAAGTTGTTGACACAAGCTGAAGCGCAGCAGTACAAAGAACAATTCTCGGCGGCACACAAACGCCCTCATCGCTCCCGCACCCATGACGAGGAAATTGCATCGCTTAAGGCCGGATCGTTGACGCTGATTGGTGACGCATGGAAAGTGTATACCTTTGAACACACCCTGCATGACCTGTATCCCGAGATGTCACACCTTGAGATTGATCCGAACACACGATGTCTCCGGTTCGATCTCAACATTCCGACCGCTTCCGCCCGTGCGCTCCAGGGGGCACAGTATGTCTACAGCCTAAAACAGGATCTCTATCATCTTTTCTCGGTCCTTGCATCGGATGCCTGGCTTGCATCCTATGCCCCGTTTTTCGATTTTTTTGTTGCGGTCTGCTACGGCATTGAAACCGACAGCTTTGGCCAGACGCAGCTGTATCCGTTTATGAAGATCGAGATCGCATGTGCCGAGCTCCGGCAGCGGGAGGACACATTCTTCAACGCAGGCGACCTCCACACGATTTCAAAGTTGACGTTCGACAACGGCAAATCACTCACGGAAAAACCCCAATGAAATCCCTTCTCCTTGTTGCATTGCTCCTGCTCGTTGCTCTCACTCTCCCGGCACAGTCCACGCACCAGCAGTATCCTGACTATGGAGAACTTCTGTTTACACAATTGTCCTCCGCCCCGTTCCCTCACCCGCGGCGGGCGGCCGGTCATACGTACGGCAACCAGCAGTTCCCTGCCGACAAACATTACAGCGACAGCAGCGTTGCGATCTTCATCCCAAAAGGATTTCGGCAAACCGACGCGGTGGATCTCATTGTCCACATTCATGGATGGTGGAACAACATCGACACCGTATTGAAACGTTATAAACTTCCGCAGCAGGTTGCGGAGAGCGGGAAGAATGTCATCCTCGTTGTTCCGGAAGGACCGCGCAATGCCCCTGATTCGTTCGAAGGGAAGTTTGAAGATCCCGGCGGCTTCAAGAAATTTGTCGATGACGTGCTCGCGTTTCTCGTCCGGTCGGGCAAAATTCAGAAACCCGTACTGGGGAAGGTCATCCTGACGGGGCACAGTGGCGGCTATCATGGAATTTCGTTCGCCTTGCTCCGCGGCGGAATTCCGGACAAGATCAGCGAGGTGTATTTGTTCGATGCATTGTACGGTCAGACTGAGAAGTATGCGTACTGGATCGATCATTTCAATGGAAAAATGGTGAACATCTATACGGATTCGGGCGGGACGAAGGACGAAACCGAGAGCCTGATGGAGGACCTGCGCGGCTGGGGAATCCCGTATTCCGCGAACGAAGAACGCACGATTCTTCCCGCGGACATCAAGAACAACCGCCTCGTGTTCATTCATACCGACCTCGAACACGACATGGTGGTGCATGCGCGGATGGAATTCCGTGAGTTCCTGAAAGCCAGCACTCTGACGGACCGCTGACGGCCTGCGACTCGAGCGCAGCGCCAGACGAATCTTCTTCCGCATTCCAGCGTCACATCTTCGTGGGCCGGGGACGGCCTGATGAGTCGATTCATGAACACGAACAAGGATGATGCCGATGCCGCAGTATGACATACGTGATTTCAACAAGGACGTCATTGAACGAAGTCATTCAATTCCCGTGCTCGTCGATTTTTGGGCCGATTGGTGCGGGCCGTGCAAAATCCTCGGACCCGTCCTGGAGCGGCTCGCGGCGCAGGCGGACGAGACGTGGGCGCTGGCAAAAGTCGATACGGAAAAGCATTCAGAGATCGCGATGCAGTACAGAATCCAGAGCATCCCTCACGTAAAGTTGTTCGTCGATGGCGCCGTCATCAATGAATTTACAGGGGCGCTCCCGGAGCACCAGCTGAAACGCTGGCTGGAATCGGCACTGCCGGGAAAACATCGCAAGCAGATCGGGGATGCATCGGACCTGCTCGCCCGGGGAGAATCCGACGCAGCCCGCATGCTTCTCGACCAGGTCCTTGCGGCAGAACCGGGCAACATCGACGCGCTCGCACTCCTTGCCCGGATCATTGTCTTCACCGATCCTGCCGGCGCACTTGCCAGGATTCAGAACATCGACGAACCGCGTCTTTCAGATTCCATTGAAGCCGTGAAGACGATCGCGCGGCTTCTTCTTGTGGCGAACAGAGAGGCGGAGCTTCCTGAAGGCGATGTCCGCCCGCTGTATCACTCTGCAATTCAGCGACTGAGTTCGGGTGATTTCGACGGCGCAGTCTCACTCTTCATTGATGTGATTCGTCGGAATCGTTCCTATGACGAGGATGGCTCGCGGAAAGCCTGCATTGCGATCTTCCGGCTTCTCGGCGACGATCATCCCGTCACGCAACAGCGGCGGCGCGAGTTTACGAGCGCACTGTATTAACGGGCTGTTTGTGGAGTGTTGACATTCAGTCCGCCCTGTTGTACGTTTGTGTGTGGGGATCTCACCGCAGAACAAATTCCCCCCCGCAGAGAGGTGGATGTCATGAAAGTCATCACACTCGCGGTCTTCATCCTGTGCGGTTGCGCAACCTTCGAACCGCCCGATTCATCCTACACGCTGCCCGAAGTGATATATCAGTCTTCACTTCCTCCCTGGCCATTTCACACGGACAATTATTGGATCAGCCTGACATTCAAGATTTATGTCGCGGCCGACGGGTCCGTTCGGAATGCTGTCATTGAAACTCCGACCGGGAGCAGAGCATGGGATACGCTCGCGCTGGCAGAAGTTCGCACCTGGCGTTATTCTCCCGCACTCATGAATGGACAGCCGACAGCTCTCTGGCTGCGCCAGACACTCCGGGTGCATTTCGACAAACCGGTGTACCTGTTACTGGCGGACATCACCTGTCCTGACCAGGCCACCGCCGATTCGCTCTACGCTCTTCTCAGAGCCGGCGCATCCTTCGATTCTCTTGCCCGCCGGCATTCGATTTCCATTTCAAAGATCCGCGGAGGGATGGACGGAGAAATCGACATCCATTCGTTCCCGATTCATGTTTCGAAAGAACTCGCCGTACTTCACGCGGGCGAGATTTCAAAACCGCTGAAGCTCGGACGCACCTACGTCATCTACAGGCGAGTTCCAAACGACGTCTGACCACGGCCCTTCTCCCACCTTCCCCTCGGTCGCTCTGTATTGACCTCACAGCGGCTGAGGAGTGTACGTTCCGGCTCCAATTGAAGGCACGAACCGACTCTGACACCACTCCCAACCACCCTGCAACTTTTTGGAGCAACGGAATGTTGAGATGAAAGAGAAAGAGGTCGCCATGACATTTATTCTGCCAATTCTCATCTGTTTCACAGCATTAACCCAGGATGGGGGAAAGACGGTTCACATGGAAAAGGCCACGTTTGGTGCCGGTTGTTTCTGGTGTGTCGAGGCTATCTTCGAACGCCTTGACGGCGTTTCTTCCGTCGTCGCAGGGTATGCAGGAGGAACCAAGCGGAATCCGACGTACGAGGAGGTATGCACGGGCGAGACCGGGCATGCCGAGGTTGCGCAAATCACGTTCGATCCGGCGAAGATCAGCTATGAGCGACTGCTTGAAGTATTTTGGGAGGCGCACGACCCCACGACACTCAATCGTCAGGGGGCCGATGTCGGAACTCAATACCGGTCCGTGATATTTTATCACGATGCCAATCAGAAGGCCGCGGCGGAGAAGTCGCTTGCGGCAGCCCAGAAGCAATTTGATTCTCCAATCGTCACAGAGATCGAACCACTCAAAGAATTCTTCCCGGCCGAGAATTATCATCAGGACTACTACAAGAACCACACCAACGCGCCGTATTGCGTTTTTGTCATCAAACCAAAGTTGAAAAAGCTGAAGCTCGAGTAGCGGTTCAGCGTCCACAAGCCGCAACCCCTCCCGTTTTCCTCTCAAACATTTGGGAATATTTCCTACATTGTTCCCGTGGTTCAATCCTCGTCACACCTCACCATCCTCGAGAAAGACCGCCAGTTCACCTCCGAACTGCCGAAGTATACCGTTGTCTCTGCATCGGCGGGATCGGGAAAAACCAGAGCTCTGAAACAACGAGTCCTTCAACTCCTTCTTTCGCGCTCGATTCCGAATAACGCCCTCAAGAACATCCTCGCGATCACCTTCACGAACAACGCCGCGCGCGAGATGAAGCAGCGCGTCCTTGACGGACTCAAGTCGGCCTCGCTGGGCAACCAGGACACACTCAAAGAGCTCGGGGAGCTCCTTTCACTCGCTCCATCCGACATACAGCTCGGAGCAAAACGGCTCGTCGATGAGATCCTCGATAATTACTCGGACTTTCAAATCCGTACGATCGACAGCTTCCTGGCGCGCGTCTTCAAGGCCTCGGCGCTTGAGCTTGGTCTCTCCCCGGATCTCGACATCGCTCTCGACAGTGCTGCGATTCTGGATGAAGCGTTCAGCCTGTTTGCACGAGAGCTGCGGTCAGGAACCCGTTCTGCAGCGCTCGTCGATCAGTTGATCGTGCTGCTTCTTGAAAGCCGCGGCGGGAGCGATCGATTCTTCTGGAACCCGTACCCCGAATTGGCCGATAAAGTCAAGGAGCTGTACTCGCGGATCATCCTGACCTCGAAAACCCTGCGGAGGGAGGATCATACCGAAGCCATTGCTGCGCTTGCAGTGCGGCTGATAAACGCCGTGCTCACCCTCGATGCGACAATATCAAGTCCAAAGCTCGCCAAGGCGAAAAGGTTCTTGCAGTACGTCGAGTACGCAAAGGCTCATGCCGTCGATGGTTTGACGACCCACAAATTTCCTTCACCGCCGATCACAAAAAAAGAGAGCGATCCAAAGGAATATCAGAATGCACTTGCTGCGATTCAGCCGTTATGCGAAGAAATCGAGGCTGTCCGCGCTGAGCTCATATTGCTGCAAGCTCGCCAGCATTACCAGCCGTATGCGGAAGCACATGCGCTGCTCTCGCAATCCATCGAAGCCGTGAAGCATGAACGCGGACAGGTCGACATCGGCGACGTGGTCAAAAGACTGGCGCAATACCTGAAGCCCGGGATCGTCCCCGAAGTTTATTACAGCCTGGGAGAAACGCTCTGTCATTACCTGATCGATGAGTTCCAGGATACAAACCCGATTCAATGGGAGACGCTCGAGCCTCTCGTCGGCAACGCACTCGCCACGAAGGGAAGCCTGTTCGTCGTCGGAGATACCAAGCAGTCGATCTACGGTTTCCGGGGAGCCGACTGGCGCATCATGAGAAGACTGCAGACAGAGGATGTTTTTCCGTCGGCGAAGAAGGACCTCAAGGTCCTGGAGACAAATTACCGCAGCCACGAAAGGATCCTGAGTTTCAACAACGAGGTCTTTAAGACGATTGTCCCGCAGAAGGTCGGCACTGAAGCCGCCAGTGCGAGCGGGCTCGCGACCGATCGGCAGTTCGTCCGGGAGTCGTTCGAAGGAAAAGGGTACGTGGAAGTGATTTCGATCGCCGCGGAAGTGGCCAGTCCAGGGGCTGATCCGGCGCCTCAGAAAGCAGCCGTTCTCGCTGTCGTTTCCGACTGTTTGAACCGCGGCTATCGCCGATCTGACATCACCATCCTCACACCACGCAATAACGATGTCATCGAACTGAGCGGCTGGTTAAACGAACGCGGGCTTGCATTCATTTCGCACAGCAGCCTCGACGTCCGAAGCCGCACGGTCACAGGCGAGATCCTTGCGCTGCTCCGGTTCCTCGATTCGCCCATCGACGATCTCTCGTTTGCGACATTCCTGCTGGGGACAATCTTCAACGGGATGCTCCAGCGCGACGGAAAGGCATTGTTGCGCACCGACATGCTCGACCTCCTGTTCCTTCACCGCACGGCGCACCGGCACGAACAGCCGTTCTACATCACATTTCGGAATGCATTCCCTGACATGTGGAGCATGTATTTCGAGGAGCTGTTCAATGTCGTCGGCTATCTTCCTGTGTACGATTTGCTTTCGGAGACATTTGTTTCCTTTTCGGTATTTTCGCTGATTCCCTCCGAAGAAGCGACGTTCGCGAAGATGCTCGAGGTGGTGAAGGATTTCGAGGAGAAGGGGGAGAACAACCTGAAGGGTTTCCTCGAGTTTGCAGGCACGTCATCCGAAGACGCCAACTGGAATATCGACATTCCAACGGACATCGACGCAATCCGCGTCATGACTGTGCACAAAGCAAAGGGATTGGAATCGAAGGTGGTCATCGTGCTGCTCTACGATTCATCCAGCCGTTCATCAGGTCCGGATTTTGAGGAAGAGGAAGACGAGATCCGTCTCGTGCATCTGACAGCCGACAACTCGGAGAATGTTCCGGCGCTGGCTGATCTGTACCGGCAAAAACGACTCCGGGCGACCGTCGACGACCTGAACAAGTTGTACGTTTCACTGAGCAGGGCCGAAGAAGAGATGTACATCGTCAGCATCCAGGCGAAGAATGCAAAAACCCCGTCCATGTACCTTCCTGAGGTCGGCTACGGACCCGGCGTGAAACCGCGTGTGGAGAGCGAACCCGCTCAGGAAGAAGTGAGCGTTGTGCTCAATCACGACCTGCCGCGCACATCCATGCGCCCGACAGAGTTCAGCAGTATTGCCGCGGCCGAAGCCCGCCGGGGTGAGTTTGCACATGCAATTCTTGAGGCTCTTGAGTATGCCGATGCGGATCTTCCTTCGCAATTGAACGCTGCAACTGACCGCGCGTTGAAGCGCATACCGTACCAGGCAGATCCGGCACCCCTTCAGCATGCTCTCATGAGAATGCTTTCCCATGACGACGTCCGCCCGTTCTTCGAACGAAAACCCGGGCGCAGGGTGCTCAACGAGCAGGAGTTTACAGAATCAGACGGCCAGTTGTTCCGTATGGACCGTGTCGTTGTGGATGCAGAGATCGTGACAGTCTTGGATTACAAAACAGGCGAGGAAAAGCCGGACTACAAGGATCAGGTGCTCAAGTACATGAAGATCTTGAGAGGTATCTATCCGGACAGAGCTGTGCGAGGCCTTCTTCTCTATGTTGATCAGAATATCACGCGCCCCGTCTCGTGAGCAAACACATCGTCATAGCGCCGGGAAAAAACCTGATCCACGAGGTCGTGTCGCGGCTTGACAGTTCGTCCAACGATTTCAGCGCATCGATGATCATTTTTCCCGGGAAGCGCCCGGCGCATTTCGTGCGCAAGGCTCTTGCCCGGCGCATCGGCGGAAGTTTTCTTCCCCCCCGGATTTTCTCGATCGATTCCTTCATCGATTTCCTCTGTTCCGAAAAGCTTGGCAACATTCACATTCCGCTTGAGAATCTTGACGCGGTGGCACTGCTTTTCGAGATCCACACATCTCTCATCGAGCACATCGGCGGAGATCACTTCACCTCGGTCGACCGGTTTGTGGGGTTGGGTTTGAAACTGTACGCAGAACTGGAAGAGCTTGTCATGGCGGACATCCGGGTCCGCCAGGTCAGCGATTCACTCGAATCCGTCCCGCTGGGCAGACTCCAGGCGCTCCCGAGCTATTTCCAGCGATTTTATGAACTTGTTGAGGAACGCGGGTTTTCCACCCGCGCTCTCCGCTATCGCGCCGTCGCATCTGAAATAGGAGCGATCGACCTTTCAGCATGCCGGGATATCATCGTTGCAGGATTCTACGCTCTTACTCCGCTGGAGGAGAAAATCCTGGGCAATCTGGTCCGCAGAGAGAACTGCACGCTTGTTGCGCAGCAGGGCCCCGGACTGATGGAGAAAGTCAAGAGACTCGGCATTGATATTGAAGCGCCGGATGCGGCTGTCCCCGCCCCTGTTCCCGACTGTCATTTCTATAAGGCGTCCGACACACACGGACAGGTATTCGCCGTAAGCTCATCGATCAAAGCGATGGTGGAATCGGGAACGACGATCAACGAGCGGACAGCCATCGTGCTGCCGACCGCAGATGCGCTCTTCCCGATCGTGCGTCACGCGCTCCCCTTGCTGCCGGAGGACCAGTACAACATTGCACTCGGTTATCCACTGCGACGCACGCCGCTTTTTGGATTCCTGAGCGCGCTCATGGACATTGGTGCAGGAGCCCGCAACGGCGAAGTCCCGACGCGGGAGTACGCTGCATTTGTTCTTCATCCCTACACGAAAAACATTCGTTTCGGTCAGCGCTCCGATGTGACCCGCGTGCTGTTCCACACAATCGAAACGTATCTTGCCGAGAAGCAGCCGGGGATGTACTGTTCCCTGGAATCGCTCGAAGCAAATACACCACTCCTCAACGACGTCGCTCGCTCTCTTACATCCGGCGGAACGGATATCGGTCTCAACGAGCTGCGTGACCACCTTCGCACGATCCACGATCAGACGATCCGAAAGTTCCTCGGTCTTCAATCCCTCGGCGACTGTGCACTGAGGGCGGCGGAGATCCTCCAGTACATTTACAGGCACAGCACAGCGACGCGGCACCGCTTCTTCCATCCGTACGCCCAGCGGTTCATCGCGTTCTTCGAATCGATCCAGGCATCGCTCCTCGCCGGCCATCGGTTCAGTGACCCGGCCTCCTACTTTGCCTTCGTTCGCACGGCCGTTGAAACCGAAGAGGTTCCGTTCGCCGGCACGCCGCTCGTCGGACTACAGGTGCTTGGCCTTCTCGAAACACGCAACCTCTCGTTCGACACGGTGTTCCTGCTCAACGCGACGGACGACGTACTCCCGGGATCACGCGGGAACGATGTCCTGCTCCCGCAGCCGCTTCGTGAAAAACTGGGACTCGAGACCTACCGGCAGCGCGAGCAGCTGACCGAGTACTATTTCAGCCTCCTCCTTGCGGGCGCACGCACGGTGCATTTCTTCTTTTCAGAATCGGGCAATCACGAGAAGAGTCGATTCCTCGAAAAACTCCTCTGGGAGGAACAGCAAAAAAGAAACGCGCTGGACGTCAGGGATCTTGTGCACGTCGTCCGCTACAATGTGGAACTCTCCACCGCAACACCGGACGGCATTGTGAAGACGGACGCGGTCCTCAACCATCTGCGGCAGTTTGAATACACCGCAACGGCTCTCGATACGTGGCTGACGTGTCAGCTGAGATTCTACTACGCGCATGTCCTGAAACTTTCCGAGAAGGAAGACATCGCTGATGATGTCGGCCAGTTCGAAGTTGGGAGTCTGGTCCACGACGTGCTGAGCAGGTATTTCAAGCCCATGGTCGGCACGCCAATGAAGGCGGCGGACCTCGACCTGAGCCGGCTTCGCCAGATCGTCGACGCACGGTATACCGAACAATACGGAATCGAACTGGTGGGAGCCTCGTACCTCGTCAGGCAGCAGATCGCCCGCCAGCTTGAATCATTCCTCACGGAGTACCAGAAGCCGCTTCTCGAGCGCACTGGTGTGCTTCTCTCCGGTTTGGAGGAAGGATTCAGCGTTGAATGTGACGGCTTCAGTTTCACGGGACGTATCGACCGGATCGAACGGCGGGGCGGGCAGCATGTTATTCTCGACTACAAGACGGGGCGGGATGACACCTATGTGAAGATCAACATCGACAAGCTCGATCCCGGCAATCCAGACACCTGGGGTGCGGCGATCGGTTCGTTTCAACTGCCGATGTACATGCTGCTCTATTCAGAAGCTCGTCGCGTCCCGATATCATCCATCGTCCCTGCATATCTCTTTCTCGGGCGTAACCGGATCGGTCCGGACATCGAAACAGCCATCGATAAGAACCACAGCCCGGCCGAGGTCTTTGACGCCGTGCGCCCCGTTATTTTCTCTGCGATCAAACACATCCTTGATCCGAACGAACGCTTCGAGCCGACGAAGAACCTGCAAACCGACTGTCCACAGTGTCCCTATCGTGCACTCTGCGGGACTTCATGGACGGGTTGAGCCGATACGGCTTGTTCTCGTCGCGGTTCAAATTCACAATTCACTCTTCATCGAATCATTCGGGAATCTCATGTTCAGAATCGTCTTCATTCTCCTCATCATGCTGCCCGTCATCGCATCGGCGCAGGTTGATCATGCGACAGGGGACCGGTTTCCTTTCCAGAATCCCTCGCTCTCCATCGATCAGCGACTGAACGATCTCGTTTCAAGGATGACTCTCGACGAGAAGGTCGGGCAAATGCTGTACAATGCGCCTGCAATTCCGCGGCTTGGAATCCCTGAGTACAATTGGTGGGGAGAAGCTCTTCACGGAGTCGCGCGCGCCGGCAAGGCAACCGTGTTCCCGCAGGCAATTGGATTGGCCTCGATGTGGAATCCGGAGATGATGTTCGGAATCGCGACCGTCATTTCTGACGAAGCGCGCGCAAAGCATCACGATGCCGAGCGGAACGGGAGGCGGGGCATTTACGAAGGATTATCATTCTGGTCACCTAACATCAATATCTTCCGCGATCCGCGGTGGGGACGAGGCATGGAAACGTACGGCGAAGACCCGTATCTCACCGGCACGCTCGCTGTGCAGTTCGTCAAAGGGATGCAGGGAGACGATCCGAAGTATCTCAAGACGATATCCACACCCAAGCATTTCGCGGTTCACAGCGGGCCGGAGCCCGAGAGGCACGTGTTCAACGCCGAGATCGATGATCGCGACCTTCGAGAGACGTACCTTCCAGCCTTCCGTGCAGCCGTCATCGAAGCAAATGCGCAGTCGGTCATGTGCGCTTACAACAGGTTCCGCGGTCAACCCTGCTGCGGGAGCAGTGAATTGATCCAGAGAATTCTGCGCGATGAATGGGGATTCAGCGGCTACGTCGTGTCCGATTGCTGGGCCATCATGGATTTTTATACGACTCATACCGTCGACAAGACCGCGCCCGAGGCTGCCGCGCGCGCACTCGTTGCGGGAACTGATCTTAACTGCGGCGTAACTTACGACAGCCTGGGTTCTGCAGTCAGGCAGCGACTGGTGAGTGAAGCGCTTGTTGATGTCGCCGTCAAACGGCTGTTCCGGGCAAGGTTCCGGCTCGGGATGTTCGATCCGCCCGAGCTCGTTCCCTACGCCCGCATTCCGATCGGCGTAAACGATTCGAAACAGCACAAGGACCTCGCCGCCGAGGCTGCCCGACAATCGATCGTGCTGTTGAAGAACGATGGAAACGTACTGCCGCTCAGCAAGAACATCAAAACTCTTGCCGTGATCGGCCCCAACGCCAATGATGTCGATCTTCTCCTGGGCAACTACAATGGCCTGCCATCGCATCCCATTACACCGTTGGCCGGCATTCGACAAAAAGTTTCAGGGCGCACGAAGGTGTTATATGCCCGGGGATGCGATGTTGCTGCGAACGTCTTGACGCATGTGACTGTCCCCGCGAACCGACTCTTCACTCTTGTAAACGGAGAGCGGCAGCAGGGACTGAAAGGAGAGTATTTCAACAGCAACCAGTTTGAAGGAAAACCGGTTGTTTCGCGAGTCGACTCGTCGATCGACTTCACCTGGTGGGAAGATGCACCGGCGCCCGGCGTCAGGGCGGACAGCTTCAGTGTCCGATGGACGGGGTTCATCCTTCCACCCGTTGATGGGTACTACGAGCTTGGTGTCCGCGCGTTCGGTGGGGCGCGCTTGTGGATTGGAGATTCAATGCTCTTCGACAGATCGAATGAACATTCGGTCATGACCCAAACGGGCGGCGTCGTTCTTAAGTCGGGAGCAGCGTATCCGATTAAGATCGAATTCTGGGACCGTCGGGCGGACGCAATCGCGGGGCTTGTCTGGACTCCACCCGCCCCCACCCTTCAGGAAGAAGCCCTCACAGCAGCGCGATCGGCCGATGCTGTGATCATGATGATGGGATTGTCACCAAGGCTTGAAGGGGAAGAGATGAGGGTTGACGTGCCCGGCTTCAAGGGGGGTGACAGGGTTGATCTGGGGCTTCCAAAAGTCCAGGAGGATTTGATTCGATCTGTTGCGGCTGTCGGGAAGCCGGTAGTGCTCGTACTTCTGAGCGGCAGCGCTGTGGCAGTGAACTGGGAGGCTGCACACATTCCTGCAATTCTCGAGACCTGGTATCCCGGTCAGGCCGCGGGTACCGCGCTCGCCGATGTTCTCTTCGGCGATTACAATCCAGCGGGGCGATTGCCGGTCACGTTCTACAAATCCGCGGATCAGATTCCTCCCTTCTCAAACTATTCGATGGAAGGAAAAACGTACCGATATTTCCGGGGGGAGCCGTTGTTCCCGTTCGGTCACGGACTGAGTTACACGACGTTTACGTATTCAAACCTGAAACTGCCTGCGACAATCCGGGCAGGAGACCGTGCAACGGTGAGTGTGGATGTGAGGAACTCCGGGTCCAGGAGCGGAGACGAAGTTGTGGAATTATATGTGACGGAGGTTGGTGCGCCGGTGCCTGTTCCGATTCGTTCGCTGCAGGGTTTCCGCCGCATCCATCTCAACGCGGGTGAGACACAGACCGTATCGTTTACGCTGACACCGCGTCAGCTTTCCATCATCGATGCAGAACTGAAGCGCGTTGCCGCGCCTGGCACGATCGAGATCAGCGTCGGTGGAAAACAACCGGGTTTCAGCGGGGTGGCCGATGCTCCGACAACCGGTGTAATCTCCGGCCGCTTTACGATCGTCGGCACGCCGGTTCGCATCGGCGAGAGAGAGTACTGAGAACTTTTTCGGAAAGGATATTCAATGACAGCAATGATGAAGACCTTCATCTATGATCTCGATGTCCCCTGGAAAGAGATCCTTTCAGGGTTGCTGACGTATTTGTATTCGATCGCTCACTATGCTGGCTTGGTTGTCGTTTATCTTCTGGCGAAAGTCCTTCCATCTGCCCATGTTCCGGCTGATCTCGTTGACCCGATCGGCTATCTCGCGCTGTTGACCGCTTTCCTTATCCTTGTTCAGGTCGCAAAAAAGGTCGCATGGATACTTGTCATCGTCGCGTGGGTGCTTATCATCGTTCGTATTGCGATGGGAGTGTTTGGATACTGAGATCCGGCAGGCCGGGGGAGGCGCGGTCGGACAGACCCCGGGGAACGTTAGCGCTTGCCGGAAACCTTTTCCGCCTTTTTCAGAAATCCTTCGATCGTCCCGAAGAATTTTCCAGGCGCTTCGATAAACGGAAAATGTCCGCAGCTGTCGATGACGACGAGTTCGGATCCCTGAATGCTCTGGTGCAGTCGTTCGTTCGCTTCAGGGGCGACCATATCGTACGACGATCCGATAATAAGCGTCGGGCAGTGCACGACCGCAAGCTGGTGGAAGATATCGTAATTGAGGAGGGTTGAATCGTTGTTCAAATGCTGAACGATACGGCTCTTCGTCGTGAAACTTGTGTCGAGTGAGAGTCTCAGGCTGTCGATGTACTTCCGGTTGTAGAAGGAAGTACGGAAAAGAATTTTGAAGAACTCCGACATTGCTTTCGACGTCCGCTTGTGAAACTCCTCCGTCCGCGTCAGCGCGGCCTGCGCGATGCTGTCTTCCGGCAACTGCCTGCGATTCATGAGCACAAAGGATGCATTCCGCCACCCGGAGCTCGCCGGCGTGCTGTTGACGAGCATGAGCGTCCCGAGATTGTCGGGGTACTTGATCGCATAAAACATGGCAACCAGCCCTCCCCACGAGTGACCAAGAAGGTTCATCTTGCCGATGTTGAACGCCTTCCTGATCCCTTCCAGATCCTCAACAAACGTCCCCATCCTCATGGTGCTTGTGTCCACCAGGCTTGACGATCGGCCGCTTGCGCGTTGATCGAAGAATATCAGCCTGTGCCGCCTGGCCAGCGCTGCCATCTGCGGAAGAAGGTACGTATGATCGAGTCCGGGACCGCCATGGAGAATGACAATCGGGGTCCCTTGCCCGATCGTCTTATAGTAGAGCTCCGTCCCGTTGACGACTTTCACTCCCTCTTCAACCTTAAGTTTGCCGCTTGATCCCAACAGCGGCGTCATCGCGCAGGCGATCATCGGGATCAACAGAATGAGTGTGACGAAGAGAGATTTTTTGACGATGGTTCGCGATTTCATTGTGTTTCCCCTTGATGCTTTCCAGGAGTCGTGCGATTGGTTCGATGCGTCTGCGATTCTGGCGGCACTGTGCGTCTGTCCTGCGTAATATAGCCGAATGATCGAAAAAAATCCCCCGCGATGGCTGCGGGGGACGTATGCTGCAAAGAAATTCCCGATCACACTTTGTATCGAGGATCCCTCGTTCTAGAACGAGGAGAGCGAGATTTCCCTGTCGTAAATCCAGCTGAATTTTTCCGATCCGGAAATCCTGACCCGGTCCGCAAGCCTGCGGTATCGTTCAGCGAGCGTGCAGAGATAATCCTGGGCTTTGGCTGAGGCGTCGGAGAGCCCTTTCAGGCCGGTAATTTTCCATTCTTCGACAAGCGCGGTGATGATGTCGGCATAGTCGTTTGCCGTGTAGACTCCTGCTTTCTGGGCAACGAGTGAGAACTTCGTATAGAGGTTGTCGTCCTTGCCGTCATGCATGAGAATTGCGGGCATCGTGATCTTTGCTTTCATCATCTTGCCGAACGCAAGCACGGCACCGGCGGGATCGAGCTCAAAGATTTTCGACATGAACATTTTGTATGCTTTCTCATGCCGCGCCTCATCACCAGCGATCATTCCGCAGATTTTGTGCAGGCGCTGCTCCCCCGCACGAAGCGCAAGCACGCCGACGTTGCGATGAGAAATCTTCGTTGCCCGCTCCTGGAATGAGGTGTAGACGAATCCGAGATACGGATCGTCTCCTGTTTGCGGATCGAAGCCGTTGTTGATAAGGTGATGGATGGTCGTTTCAATTGCGCGCATATTGACCCGGCCGGTCAGGTACAGGTACTTGTTCAGAAGATCGCCATGCCGGTTTTCCTCCGACGTCCATCCGCGGCTCCATTTGGCCCACGGGGAAGCGCTTGCCCCGGTGGTGTCTGTGACGCCCTGCAGCCGGTTCAGCCAGGTCTGATACGTCGGGAGCGCTTCTTCCGTAATCATGTCGCCGACGAGGATGACGAGTACATCATCCGGAAGATCCCTTGCTCTCGCGCGGAATTCGATCACTTGTTCTTTCCAGTCGTCGCTCGTCAGATCGGGCAGGTAATCCGAGGGCTGCCAGCTCTCGTTCACCGGTTTCAGGAGTGCGCTGAGATTTTCCTCAACGAATCCTTCCATGCTTTTGATCACCTCGAATCGCGACGAGGTCACTGTAATTCCGTCAGTGCTCACGAAATAGTCCTTCCGGGTTGCGGCTGCAGCGAAATGGGGCGCGGCTCTTTGCGGCCGCGTCGGTACTGAATCATCACGATCCGATAATAGAGAACATTTCGCGGTGTCCAGATTCAACAAGAGGTATGAAGCGCTGATACCAATCGGCGAATTCTTTCGACCCCATGATCTCCTTCTGCTCACTCTCCATCTGCGAAAGGCTTGTGTAGGTAATTTCCATGACGAGCGTATAGAACGGGCCGGTGATGTCAGTCAGGAAACGAGTCGGGGCAGCTCCGCGGTGTTTGAACATCGCCTCGCTCTCCTTC
>DATJQB010000179.1:0-14244 GCA_035506075.1 Bacteroidota bacterium
CGCGTCCAAAATCCTATGCTCTTTGTTGTGTGGATCGCTCGGAACGGTCATAAGTCGACCTTTCGACCAAATGCGTTGAATAGTTGAATATATGAAAATCAGACTTTAGAATCGAGCAAAATCTAACTTCGGAGTGACTCGCAGAACCAAAAAAAACGGCACGCAGTGCTAATGCGTGCCGTGCTCAAAAACCCCGGCCCGAAGGTCCTTGTCGGGCCCCGGAAGGAACAGGCTATTTGAATGCCGCTTCGAACTTGTACGTACCGGAGCCCAATTCGAAGACCGCACACCCGGATTCCTCCCGCAGTAGTTTCAGACCCGATATCTTAACGGAGCCGTTCTCATGAACAGACTTGGCCTCCGAGGTTGGCACGTAGACGATGGCGGTTGTGTTTGGCGGAATGACGACATCGAGGTTGATCCGGGATCTGCTGAATTTCCAGGAGCTCTTGATCAGTCCGTACATGGAATTGTATTCCGCGGTCGCAAACTTCAGCCCGCGGTCCGGCCGGGGATGGATGATCATCTTCTTGTATGCGACGGCATCCGGGTCCAGATCGATGCCCGCGACATAACGGTACAGCCATTCGCCCACCGAGCCCATCGAATAGTGATTGAAAGAATTCATACCCGCATCCTGGAATCCCTTTTCCTTCGTCCAACCGTCCCATCGCTCCCAGATCGTCGTGGCGCCGTTGAGGATCGGATACCCCCAGGACGGGAAGGTCTTGTTGAAGAGAAGTTTGTATGCGACATCAAGGTACCCGCTTTCCGAGAGAACCGGGTTCAGATATTTGACACCGATGAAGCCCGTGGAAAGGTGATCGTTGCGTTTCTTAATGTCCTCAACGAGATAGCGGGCTGCGTTTTCACGGAGCGGTGCGGGGAGAAGATCAAACGCAAGGCCGAGAACATATCCGGTTTGCGTTTCTCCAAAGATGTGACCGTCCGCGGTGATGTATTTCTTCTGGAACGCGTCCCGGATAACTCCGAAAAGTTCCTGATAGGATCGTTGATCTGAAGTTTTGCCGATGGCGCCGGCCATGTCTGCCATCAGCCGCGCGTCGTATGCCCAGAAGGCAGTCGCCAGCAGATCTTTCGGAGTTTCAGCATCGATCGAGAGCCAATCGCCGTAATCGTTGTTCCGCAGCTTGGTTCGAATGTGGTCGGCGTTCGAGTCCGCCATGTAACGCATCCACCGGTTCATGGCATCATAGTGCTTCTCGATGATGCGTGTGTCACCGTAGCACCGGTAGATGTACCAAGGGACGATCACTCCTGCATCGCCCCATCCGGGTGCGCCGTCAGTTCCGTTGCCCCGGATGTATGGCGAAGTGTCTTTGAATGCCCCGTTAGGCGACTGCGCATCCTCGACGTCGCACATCCATTTACTCATGAACGATGCAACATCCATGTTGTACGACGCAGTCCGGACGAAGATTTGCGCGTCCCCCATCCATCCGAGCCTTTCATCCCTTTGTGGACAATCAGTCGGGACACTGATAAAGTTGCAGCGCTGGCTCCAGAGAATGTTGCTCTGGAGCTGGTTCACAACCGGATCAGAGCACGAAAAGGTGCCGGTCACCGGGAGATCGGAATTGATCGCACAGCCCCGGAGCGCATTGAGGGGAGGTTTGCCCGGGAAGCCGGTGACCTCGACATAGCGGAATCCATGGAAGGTGAAGTGGGGTTCAAACACCTCTTCGCTTCCGCCGCGCAGCACATAGGTATCCGTTGCTTTTGCCCGACGGAGGTTTTCCGTGTATATGGTACCATCAGGATTGAGCACTTCGGCGTGACGAAGCGTTACGATCGTTCCGGCCGGTCCTTTGACCTTCAGCATGCAATACCCGGCGATGTTTTGCCCGAGATCGAACACGAACACGCCTTTCTTCGGTTCAGTGACTTTCTTCGCCTTGAAGATGTGTGTCACGCGGACCGGTTCTGTCGGGATAGTCACGAGTTGTGCCTCCGGCGCAGGGAGAGTTCTCACGGACTGCCAGTCGACGTCATTGAACCCCGCCTTGTCCCAGCCCTGTGGTTCCTTTCGCGCGTCAAAATACTCACCCATAAGCAGGTCGGAATAGCCAAGGGGTCCATACGCCCCTTTCCAGGCTTTGCCGGAAACGACGATCTGCTCTGTCCCGTCTTCGAATTCGATGTGCAGTTGCGCAAGTGCGCTGGTTTGCTTCCCATAATTGTTGGGGAACTTGCTGAACCCGACAAATCCTCTGAACCACCCGTCGCCGATGACGAGCCCGAGACAGTTCGATCCCTGCTTGACCTGGCTCGTGACGTCGTACGTGAAATACTGGATCCGCTTCGTATAGTCCGTCCATTCAGGCGAGAGGATCTCGCGGCCGATCCGCCATCCGTTCATGCGAGCGATGAACATGCCGCGCGCTGAAACGTACAACTGTGCGCTCTTGACAGGCTTGCTCACACCAAATTCCGTCCGCACGTACGGTGCCGGGCGCAAATCGATGCTTGTGTCGGAGGGGAGGCCGATCCACTGAGCTTTCCAATCGGATTTCGAAAGCAATCCCATGCGCCACATGGCCGGTTTGGAGAATGCAGAAACGTTGCCGTGATTGTCCCAGACGCGCACCTTCCAGAAACAGGTCATGCGTGTCGTCAGTTCTTTTCCCTTGTAGACGATGTGAATGGATTGCTCTCCGTCGACCTTGCCGGTCTGCCAGAGATCTCCGGTGTTCTTTTCGGCCAGCTCCCTGGTGCTGGCGACGATCAGCTCATACGCTGTTTGCATCACGCCGCGCTGGTTGGATTCGATGAGCCAGCTTAACCGCGGCTGGGCGGCATCGACGCTCATCGGGTCGGTCCGGTACTCGCATCGCAGTCCGGTTACTTTCAGTTGTGCGTTGGAGGAGGAATATGCCAGCGATAGGATCATGAGTATCACCAACGTGGTGGTTAAGGTTTTCATGTGCAGGCCTCGTGTCGCTCTTGATTCTGACCTTCGGTTGACGATGGTCAGAGTACTGTGGAGGGAAGGTGCGGTTGTAGCGTCGGGATAGTATAGTGAAAGAAGAATTGAATGACAATTGAAGTGCCAAAGAGACTTGGTTTGTACGCTCTCGTTGCATCTGTTGCGCAGTCCCGATGAAAATGCCTGCGCCCGACAGAGGGTCGGGCGCAGAGGAAGGGCCTGAAGCTGCGACTACTTTCGAATCTGTCCAGCCCGTTCGGGCTCCGTGACAGGCGGCCAGGTTCCGGGTTGGCCCGTCCGCCGGTTCACCGGCATCACGCGTCGGTCACGTGCCACGAAGGTTGGATCTTCGCACGCTTGGTAGACGAGGGCGGCCGTCAATGCAACGTCGAACTTGAGATCGTCGAACACCAGTTTGTCATAGGTGTCCCTGTTTGTGTGCCAGGTGTAGGAAAAATAGTCCCACGTGTTCGAGCCAAGGCCGAAGGAAGGAACTCCTGCGGCTACGAACGACGCATGGTCCGTTCCGCCGCCGCCGGGCATGCCGGGGAGGCTGAGCGTGATACCGCGCGTGAGATTGTCCGGCGAGCGGGATATCCATCGTGCAAGATGTTCGCTGGCGTTGAGGAATCCGGATGCGCCAATGTTGGTGATGCGGCCGGTGCCATTGTCCTGGTTGAACACAGCCTGGATCTTGTCGAGTAACTCCGGATGATCCTTGACGAACGCACGTGATCCGTTGAGACCCTGCTCCTCGCTGCTCCAATGTCCGACGAGAATCGTCCTCTTCGGATTCGGATAATACTTCTTCAGGAGACGCATCGTCTCCATCATGATCAATGTTCCCGTTCCGTTATCCGTCGCCCCAGAACCTGCCTCCCACGAATCGAGGTGGGCTGAGAGAATCACGTACTCATCCGGCTTTTCCGTGCCCCGGATCATGCCGATCGTGTTCTGAGTCGGTACGACGCCCGTCAATTTCGAATCAGTCTCAACGCGGAGAATCGGATTGTCTCCGTACTCGGTCAACCGGTAGAGAAGATTATAGTCCTCGAGACTCAATGCAACGACGGGGATCTTTTCATTCGTTGTCCCGAAGACGCGGAACGTGCCCCAGCCGCTAGACCACACCGAGCTGACAACGCCCACGGCGCCGGCCTGTTCGAGAACCCACGCAAGGGTGTCCGCCTTGAATCCGGTCTTGCGGATCCGCTTTGTCCATTCATCATTCATTCTGGTGCGGAGAGCTTTCAACGAATCGAAGGACTCCTTTGTGCCGTACTCCTCCCAGTTCTTATCCGGCCGGCCGGTCGGTTGAGGTCCGGACACGAGTACGAATTTTCCCTTCACGCTCGGCAGCCACTTGAGGAACGCAGCCGAGTCAGGCACATCGGCGAGAATAACCAGACCTGCGGTGACGCCCCCTTTCTTGGTGGCGGGACTCCAGGAAAGCATTGTCCCTTCGAGTGTGCGGACGCGTGGTTGAAGCAGATCAATGTGAGTCGTTCCGCGCTCCCAACCGCGCCACTTGCCGTACTCTTCGTTCTTTGCACCGATGCCCCACGACTGGTATTTCGCAATGACCCATGTGTTTGCCTTCAGGAGACTCGGCGATCCGACCAAACGCGGCCCGATCACATCAAAAAGCTCGTGTGCGAGCATTGGAAGTATTGTCGAATCCATCGCCTCTTTGTAAAAGTTCTTAACGATCTGATCGTCTGTCGGATACGTCGGTCCCATGTTCTGCATGCCGAAGGGCTGCGCAAACGCGGGAGCAGCGATCAGAATGCCCAGCAGAATGAAAAGGGCAATCCGTAGTGAGTTCTTCATGAATCCTCCTCGAAGATAGGTTGTGGAGTGTTGCCAACTGGGGGTGTCGCGTACCGGAGTTGCAGTGAGTGAAGGTATTGTGAAAATCGGGATGCTTCAAGTGAAAAATGGATCGGACGAACCGCATGGTGTCACGCTAAAACGGCGCCCGCGCGACCACCGGGCGAGGGTAGTTTGCGCTTGAATGCTCGCACCGATGTTCTTACATTTAACACCTAAAGTTTCAAACTTCTATTGAAGGAGATTGATCGCATGCGGGAGATTCGACTGCTCAGGTTGTTGTTTGCGGGATTGCTGGTGTCAGGGCTTGCCGGGACCTTGAGGGCACAGGTCGCCACTTTTGAGCCGCAGAATCCGAAGATCGGCGAGAGGATCGTCGTCACATACGATGCGGGGAAGCAGACGGCTGCGATCAGGAATACCGCGAGCCTGACGCTGCGCACACTTGTCCTGCGTGACCAGGGGGCCCAGCCACTTCTTCTTGAGACACCCATGGAGAAAAGCGGCAATAGCTGGAGAGCTTCGTTCGCCCTTTCAGATCCTGGTGCCCGGTATCTTCTTCATCAGTTCGTTTCCGGCGATCTCAAAGACGACAACGGAGAGCAAGGCTGGGGTGGCATGGTCGTAGACACCGACGGAAAACCGATGAGACAAGGGCGTTATTGGCATGCGGCGGTTGAGGCGTTCGGGGGGTATATGGGGTACAAGTTCCGGAAGGATGTGGCAGACGCAAAAACCGAACTCGCGGCGGAACGGAAATTGTTCCCGGATGATTACTCGGCGGTCAATCTCGTCTGGTACTTGGCAACCAATCCGCTTCCGACTCCCGCTGGCACCGGCAAAGTGAAAAAGGAGTTGCCGGCAGCTCTGAAACTCTTCCGGAAGAACGAAGAAGCGCTGCCAATGTTCCTGATTTGGTATGATCAGGTGGGGGAGAGGGTGAAAGCCGATTCACTGCGGAAGATCTTCATGACCGAGAATCCAAAAGGGAGGGTCTCGGCTTCGATCGCCATTATGGGACTTTCCACGGAAAATGATCCCTCAAAGAAGATCAGGATTCTTGAGCATCACCTCGCGCAATTTCCTCTGAAGGAAGAGGATGCGAACTCGGACAGGCATCAGCTCGTGCTGCTGTACGCTCAACAGGGGGAGTACGAGAAGGCCTATGGCACGTTGAAGGCGATGACAAGAGTCGATCCCGCGCTCTATAAAGGACTCGTCACGCCAATGATTGAAAAAGGCAATTCTCTTGAGAAAGGGGTGATGTGGGCAACGGAGGGCATTGACCTTATTCGGAAAAAAGATGAGTCCGCCCGGCCTCCCGCGACCCCTGTGAGCGAATGGACCCAGGCGCAACAGGTCAACCTTGCCGCATTGTTGCAGCTGCGCGGGCATGCATACACGAAGCTCGGCAAGCATGGCGATGCCGAAACGGACTTTGCTGAGGCCTGCGAGATCATGAGGGGAAAGGACGTCTCGCTCAATCTCGACCTCATCCAGGCGTATTGTACGACTGAGAAGTTTCAGAAAGCGGAAGAGCTGGGTCTTCAGTGCATACGAAAGGAAAAATCAAACCTCGCGATTGTCGAGAAACTTAAATCAGCGTATACGAAGAATCACGGGTCGCTTAATGGTTACGACAAGGCTGTGCTGACTGCACGTCGGACCGAACAAGCTGAGCTCTTGAAAAGCGGCACGGTCATACCTGCGCCTGAGTTCTCTCTTCGGACGCTTGGAGGCGGCACTGTACGGCTCGAAGATCAGCGGGGGAAAATAGTCGTCGTCGCATTCTGGTCGACGTGGTCCGGGACGAGCAAAGAAATGCTTCTCCAGCTTCAGAAGGTATTTGAAGCATATCAGTACTATCGTACTGTCTCGTTCGTAACACTGAACACGGGGGAGACTGTTGCCGGAGCGGCGAGGGACACGCTCGTGAAGAAGACAATGACTTCATTGAAATGCAGTCTGCCCGTCGCATTTGACGATTCTCCGGGCTTCGCCGAGAAGTACGCCATTGATGGAATCCCGACGGCTTACGTCCTGGACAGGAACGGCGCAATCCGGTTTAAGCACGTCGGTTTTCGCGATGGAAAGGAACTCGTGAACGACCTCATGAATGAAATCGAGGTGCTTCTGAAGAATTGATCGGCATTGATGCATTGGATCTGAGGATCGGGTTCCCCGGGCATCTACCAGGTGTGACCCGGTCCTCTGACCCCGAACCAACAAATCACCCGACGTCATCGCCTCATCCTCTTTCCCACCTGAGGAATTATGCAACTCACCGTTCTTGATTGGATCATCATCGCAGCGTACTTCGCGTTCAATCTTGGCATCGGATTCTACTACAGCAAGAAAGCCACGGGAAGCGTCAGCGACTATTTCATTTCCGGCCGCAATGTTTCGTGGTGGCTCGCCGGAACCTCCATGGTCGCTACGACATTTGCGGCCGATACGCCCCTCGCTGTAACAGGACTTGTTGCCCGCAACGGCATCGCCGGCAACTGGATCTGGTGGAGCATGGTGTTCAGCGGAATGATGACAGTCTTCTTCTACGCGAAACTCTGGCGCCGTGCCGGGATCCTCACCGATGTTGAGTTCGCTGAAATCCGTTATTCGGGAAAACCCGCAGCGTTTCTCCGCGGTTTCAGGGCTCTCTATCTCGGCCTTCCGATCAACCTGATCATCATGGGCTGGGTCAATCTCGCGATGATCAAGATCCTGACACTCGTCCTCGGCGTTGATAAAATCTACGCCATCATGATTCTCATAGGGATCATGGTGCTCACTGCGTCCATCTCGACTCTTTCCGGGTTGTGGGGCGTGCTCGTCATGGACTTGTTTCAGTTCGTGCTGAAGATGGGGATGGTCATCGCGCTTGCAGTATTTGCCGTGGAGGCCGTCGGGGGAATGTCCGGACTGAAAGCCGGGCTCATGCAGGTTGATCTCGCTCGGAATGCGGGTTCAGGAACTTCCGGTTCTGTAATGTCCTTTACCCCGGATTTGAACTCAGTCTGGATGCCGATGCTCACCTTTTTTGTGTACATCGCGGTAAACTGGTGGGCAACATGGTATCCGGGGGCTGAACCCGGCGGGGGAGGCTACATTGCACAGAGAATCTTCTCTGCAAAGAACGAGAAACATTCGATCCTGGCGACGCTCTGGTTCAACATCGCTCACTATTCCATCCGGCCGTGGCCGTGGATTCTCGTCGCCCTCGTTGCGATGGTGGAATTCCAGCATGACCCGGCGTTCGCCGCCGATCCGGAATCGGGCTACATCCGGATCATGATGCTCCATCTTCCCATTTCATTGCGGGGGTTGATGATTGCGGCATTTGCAGCTGCCTACATGTCGACGATCGGCACGCAGTTCAATTGGGGCGCGTCATACCTTGTAAGCGACGTCTATAGACGGTTCCTCAAGAAGAGTGAATCGGAGCGGCATTACGTGAGAGTATCGCAGGCAACCACCGTCGTTCTTATGATCTGTTCCGCGATTGTCTCGTTCTACATGGAATCGATCTCGCAGGCATGGAAATTCCTCATGGCGCTGGGCGCCGGGACCGGACTCGTCTACATCCTGCGATGGTTTTGGTGGAGGATCAACGCCTGGAGCGAAGTCTCCGCAATGCTCTCAGCCTTCGTCATCTCGCTTGTATTGGAATTCGGATTCGGCCTGAGCAGCAGCAATGCGTTCGACTTCGCCTACCTGGTGATGATCACGACGGGAGTCACAACGGTTGTATGGCTGACGGTGACATATCTTACAAAACCCGAGCCTGACGATATCCTGCTTTCGTTTTACAGGAAAGTCCGCCCTTCAGCAAGAATGTGGGCTCCGATCGCAGCGAAAGCAAAAGACATCGCGCCCCAGCATGACGATCTCTTCAATCTTTCTAACTGGGCGTTCGGGTGTCTCATGATCTACATGACACTGTTCGGCTTCGGCAAGATCATCTTCGGGGAATACACGCTCGGATGTGTCTTCCTTTGCGTTGCAATTCTCTCCTTCCTGATGATCTATCGAAATCTCACCAAGCGCGGTTGGGAGACCGTCGGATCGTAGCGAACACGGGATTCCTCGTTTTGCGGCTGGCTGTCAGGAGCAGAGCTCCTGACAGCAAAGCCCTGGTAGTTCGCACATCCCCCTAACGCGTTCCCCAACACCCTTCGATTTCCTCGAGCGTGCGTCCCTTCGTTTCCGGTACGGCGAAGAGGACTGTCAGCAGCAGGATGACGCAGAAGAACGCATACACATAGAATGGAAATCCATGGTTGAACCTCGCAAGAAGGTCCGGGTTTTCATCCATCATCGGGAATGTCTGCGAGACAACGAAGTTCGCCCCCCAAAGACAGAACGTTGCAACGGAAAGCGCCCGACCCCTGAGTCGGGTTGGATATATTTCCGAAAGGATGACCCATGTGACCGGACCCACGGAGAGCGCAAAGCAGGCGATGTACGCAAGGATGCAGATGAGCACCCAAAGAGACACAACCGCGAACTGTGCGGCGAGCCCCATGGCGACGAGTGAAATTCCCATCCCAACAGACCCGATGATCATGAGTGGTTTGCGCCCGAGACGATCGACCGTCCAAATGGCGACAATTGTGAAGCCGAGATTGACCGCGCCGACGACGATTGTCTGAAGCATTGCTGCGTCAGCACCCGATCCGAGTTTCTTGAAAATCTCGGGGGCATAGTAGAGGAACACGTTGATCCCCGTGACTTGCTGCAGGATTGCCAGCCCGATGCCGAGCAGCATCACCTTTCGCCATCCCGATGTGAAGAGCTGAGAAAGCGATTCAACTTCCTGGTTCAACGTCGACATGATCGACTGCTCTTCCTTCTCCGCGTAGATCTCGCCGCCGATCTTCGCAAGCACACCCTTCGCCTCCTTGTTCTTGCCTTTCTCGATCAGCCAGCGGGGGCTCTCGGGCACGAGGAAAAGCAGGATCAGGAAGATAGAGGAGGGGAGAGCGCCGGAAGCGAACATCCATCGCCATCCGGTTTCGACATTCCACGCCTCATCTCCTCCCTGGACGATGAAATAGTTCACGAAGTAGATGACGAGGATGCCCGTGACGATGGCGAACTGGTTCACGGAGACCATTCTCCCGCGGACCCGGGCAGGAGAAATTTCTGCGATGTACATCGGTGATGCCATCGATGCGATGCCCACGCCGACGCCTCCAAGCATGCGGAAGAGGACAAACAGGGAGAACGCGTTGGGCAGCGACGTCCCGATGGCAGAGGCCAGAAAGAGGACGCCGGAGAGGACGAGCGTTTTCTTCCTTCCCATCCGATCGCTGAAGCTGCCGGCGAACGACACGCCAATCACGCAGCCGAGCAGGGCGCTCGCGGCTGCCCATCCCTTCATCGCCGGATCGAGCTGGAAATGCGTCTGCAGGAACCCGATGGCCCCGGCAATGACGGCTGTATCATATCCAAAGAGCAGTCCGCCCAGAGCCGCGACAACGGTGACGAGACCGATGAATTGTTTATTAAACCGATAGTCAGGAGTTGAAGAGTCTTTCATGGAGATCGAAGTCGATGTGGTTTGAGATTAGTTGAGCTTGTGGATCCTTGCAGCCCACCCTCCGCCCGGCGCCAGATGCAGACTCACGATCTCCCCCTTTCCAACCCGCCGCACAGTTTTCGAATAATCACTCGCGTACTTGTCGGCGTTGATGCCGTCTGCGAACACAGTCATTTCGTACGATCCGTCTCCGAGGAACTCGAGGGGAACCACGAAATCGCGCGGAGTCCAGTTTGTCATCGATCCGATATACCAGTCATCGCCCTTCCTGCGCGCAACTGTGACATACTCTCCGATCGTTGCGTCCAAAGCCTTCGTGTCGTCCCATGTCGTCGGGACGAGTGAAAGAAAATCCAGCACAACAGGTTCTCGTTCGTACTGTGGCGGACTGTCGGCGAGCATCTGCAACGGACTTTCGTAGATCACATACATGGCAAGCTGATGACAGCGTGTTCCCTGACTCATCGGCTCGGTAAAGACAGGGCGAAAGTTCTCTCTTGTCGCGTTGCGCATCGCGCCGGGTGTGTAATCCATGGCTCCCGCAAACATGCGCGTAAATGGGAGGGTTACATCGTGCGTTGGCGAGAGATCGGTTGCCCATTTATCGTTTTCGAGTCCACGGACTCCTTCACGGGTGAGTGCATTCGGATATGTCCGGCTGAATCCCGTTGGCTTGTACGCTCCATGAAAGTCGACGAGCAAATGCCGTTTCGCGGCCTCGACGGCGGTCCGTTCGTAAAAGTTCACCATCTCCTGATCGTCGCGTTGCATGAAATCGACCTTGATTCCCTTCGCTCCCCATTTTTCGAACTCATCCAGGGAGACCGTCATCCGTTCGTTGAGCGCTTTCGACGTGACCCAGAGAATTATGCCGACCTTCTTCGCCTTTGCAAAAGCGAACAACTCCTCGAGGTTCATCGCCGGATTGATCTTCGACAAATCGCCCGGCTGAGACCATCCTTCATCGAAGATGACGTATTCCAGCCCGTGGCGGGATGCGAACTCGATGTAGTATTTATATGTCTCAGTGTTGATCCCCGATTTGAAATTTACTCCGTAGAGGTTGTTCGCGTTCCACCAGTCCCAGGCGACTTTTCCCGGCTTGATCCAGGAGGTTTCCTTTAGTCGAAGCGGACTTCCCAAACGGTAGACAATGTCGTTCTCGATAATCTGGGCGTCTTTCTCGGCAATTGCGAACACTCTCCAGGGGAATTCGCGCGCTCCCGCCGTCTCGGCGATATAGTTAGCGGGTTTGCTCACCTTCACCGTTCGATCTCCCACGAGCTGCTCTTCGAGTGGGTAGGGCGGAAATTTTGATGAAAGTCCCGGCGAGTCTTTCCCATTTCCACGCAGATACATACCCGCGTAGTCGAGTAAATCAGACTCGGAGATGACGACTCTCAATCCGCCCGGCTTTACAAGCACAGCGGGAAGCACACAGAACTGCGAATCGGAAATGTCACGCACTGCCCGCAGCTTGTAGTCCCGTTCTGAATGAGAGAGAAAACTCTTCTCCTCTCCGAACCAGACTGAATCGGAGGCTGAACAGGGGAGATGCAGCTCCTCGCTCTTTATGATGATCTTCCCGGCGATCGTCGTGAAAAAACGATACGCGATCGCGTCATCGTAGACGCGCAGCTTCAGTCCGAAATCGCCTTTGAATCGCACCGACAATTCGTTGTAGACATCCGGAATGTTGGATCGCTTTTCGGGTACCACGGGCTGTATGCTGCTCTTCACGGATTTTGTGTCGCTCGCAATGACTTCGGCATTCTTTCCAAGAATGTTCCCCGACGCGAGCTCCAGCGCTATCCTGGCATCGGGCACGATGACGTTCCCGTCGCGCAGCAATGTAATCGAAAGCTGATCGCCGGCGGAGACGCGGATCTCGTTCCTTCCGTCGGGTGACTTTGCACTCACATTTCTCCCCTGGCCGACGCAAAGCGCCGGCGTCAGAAAGAGAAACGTCAGGAGTACAGGTGAATGACGGCCAAATGACAGCGACATATCGGTAATCCTCTTGGGAGTTCTTGAATGGTTCATTCGACAACGATTTCGTCTGCAAAGATCCAGCACATCGACCCTGCTCTCTTGTGCCAGTCGGGACATTGTTTAAGGCTGGTGGCTTTGACACGCACAAACCGGGCTTCAACCGGTTCAATCTCAGCGGGGTATGCAACGCTCCAGATCCCTTTTCTGTTCTGTGGAATTGCACGCTGAACAGTGACGGCAGGAACGAATCGAACGCCGTCCGTCGACGTGAGATATTCAACGTTCGTCGGCAGGAAGATCCACGCGTCGATGTACTGGAAGAAATCGGTTCTCATCCGCCGGATCTTCTGTATCGATCCAAGATCGACGGTCGCTTCCATGTCCACTCCATGGAAGCCGAGCCAGTTCAAATGATAATCATCCAGCCCTCGCAAGCCGTCGGTCAGCGCTGCCGGATCGCCGTTATGATACTTCGGACTCGCAGTGTCTTTTAGCACAACAGGTTTGAAGAGCGCCAGATTGTGCTTCATGCTGTTCTGCAGAAACTGTCGCGTCCACGTCTCATAGTTCTCGGGTGTTGTTCCCATCTCGTTGAGAGCTGAAATGTGGTACCGTCGGCAGCGATCAAGGAACACCTGGAGCAGCTGCTCCATGTCCGCCCTTGCCCGCCACAGACTATCGCTCCCCTGCTCGAAGAATCCGCGTGGTCCGGTCCCGTACAGCTTCGCCTGTTCCAGAAGAGCGAACTGAAGCGGGAGTCGTGCGATCCTCACCCTGTCGAGCAGGATTGTGTCGGTGGAGACGGATGCTTCGGCCTTGTCAAACAGATTGCCGTACAAATCCATGTGCGCAGGCGAAAGATATCCGTTGTGCGATGGCATGGGGAAGCCATAGATGCCGAGGTCTTCATGCGCGAGCTCGAGGGCTGTGTGCATGGTGTCGATGTACGATCGGATGAACGGGGCTGCATTTCCGTAGAATCCGCTCAGGAAATCGTCCATCACTGAATCCACGTTGATGTCCGGGTCCCACATGAGCTTCGCAATGAGGTACGTGCGGAGCTCTTTGAACTCGTTGGGCAGTGTGCCTGATCCCTGCTCGAACAGCGCCGTGATCCCGTTCCTGATGAAATACTGGATGTTGGGTTGCAGCACGCGGAGGTTTGGAAACGGGCTGATCAGATTGCGGAACTGCACGACGTAGTCCCACATGTAAATGTTCTTCGTCAAGGACGTCCAGTCACGCATATCGTTCCTGAACGAAGCGCTTGCCGTATCGGTTGCCAGAGGACGGCTTCGGTTGCACTCGATGCTGCAGAACATGATGTTGACGTTCGGGGCGGGGCGAACCAGCTTCGGCGCCGACCTCGAGTACTGATACGCGAGTGTGGAGATCGTCTTGTTCGGGAATTCTGCAGCAATGCGGTTGATGAACCGGAGGAGGCTTCCCGCATGGGAGCCTTCGATGCTGTCGACAAGCCGGCACGAATCGCATTCGCAGGGTCCGAACGTGTCGTTTTGAGAGACCGACCAATACTGTTTGGCAGAGTCGCCGGCCATGTACTCGCGCAGCTTGTTGATGACGATTGGTCCAAGATCAGCGTTCGTCAGGCAAAGCTGAGCATCGTCTCGTCGTTTCCTGTTCAATATAGAGAAGTACTCGGGATGATCGCTGAAATATTTCTCGGGGGGAACGAGCCGGTCGAAGGTATGTACGTACAATCCAAACAGGCTGTCGTGGTTGTCGAGCTTGTGCCACGCCATGTAGCCGGGGTCATACGAAAACGCATCCCGGAATTTCAGCCTGGGAACCTGTGTCGTGTTGATTGTGGGGAGGTCGATTGTCGGCCGGCGAGGGATGACCTCGACCGTCGGGCTGTACTTCCTGCAGCCGAGATACGATTCCAAGAGCGTATACACTGCGTACAGCGTTCCCC
>DATJQB010000180.1:0-28058 GCA_035506075.1 Bacteroidota bacterium
CCTAAAGGGTACCGTGGGTTCGAATCCCACTCTCTCCGCAACCACACAGTCTACGATTCAAGGAGTCATTCAAACACCTCAGTCTGATCGCAGCCAAGAAACCACTGCGATGCCACCCAACACCTGAGCGAGCAAGTCAGGAGCTCACCATGAAGATCCTGCGTTGTGCGACGCTTTTGGTATTGATTCTCTGCATTCCCGCTGTTCCATCGATTGCGCAGAATATCGTCGCCATCAAGATTAACGGCATGATCAACCCCTCGTCGGCGAATTATCTTCACAGTTCGCTCCAGGCGGCGACGGATCAGAATGCCGAATGCCTCATCATTTACCTCAACACTCCCGGGGGATTGCTCACCTCAACCCGGATGATGGTCAGCGATATCCTGGAATCGAAGATCCCCGTCATCGTGTACGTCTCCCCTTCCGGTTCTCAATCGGCTTCTGCAGGAGTCTTCATCACGATGGCAGCGCACGTCGCCGCGATGGCGCCGGGGACGAACATAGGCGCCGCGCACCCCGTCGTGCTGCAGGGTGGCATGGATTCGACGATGATGGAAAAAGCTACGAACGACGCGGCCGCGTTTGTAAGAACGATCGCTGAGAAGCGCCACAGAAACGTACAGTGGGCTGAAGAAGCAGTACGGCACAGCATCTCGATTACGGAAACAGAAGCCCTCAAAGAAGGGGTCATTGATCTCATCGCCCGCAACACTGATAGCCTGCTGACGGTCCTCGATGGCAAAACCCTGGAGATCAATTCCGGATCGACGACACTGCACACGAAGGGCGCGAGGATTCAGGAATGGGACATGAGTTTTACGGAGCGGCTTCTCGACACGCTGAGCGATCCGAACATCGCCTATGTCCTGATGCTTCTCGGCATCTACGGACTTCTCTTCGAGCTTTACAATCCCGGCTCCGTCCTCCCCGGCGTCGTCGGGGGCATCAGTCTGATCCTCGCATTCTATTCACTCCATTCCCTTCCGATCAACTATGCCGGCCTGGCACTGATCGTCTTTGCAATCATACTCTTCGTTGCGGATCTCAAGGTGGCGAGTCATGGCATTTTGACGGCGGGGGGAGTCATTGCCCTGGTGCTTGGATCAATGATGCTGATCAGGTCCGATTCGGCGCTTGAATTTGTTCAGCTCTCGTGGAGCGTCATTCTGACGTGCGCCGCTCTTTCGACAGTATTTTTCATGTTTATCATTGGATTCGGCCTTCGTGCTCTCCGATCAAAACCGAGCACCGGAAGCGAAGGATTGCTCGGAGAATTCGGGGAAGCGTTGACCGATCTCAATCCCGACGGACAGATCCGCGTCCACGGGGAGATCTGGCACGCCGTCTCAACCGCCGGCTCAATCGCGAAAACGTCCCACGTTAAGATTGTCGGACTTGAGAATCTTACACTCAAGGTGGAAGAAAACAAGCCGTCATAGTTTTTGTTGAATAGAAAGGAGCTTCACATGCAACCCTATGCTGTACTCGTTCTCGCTGCGATTGCGTTTGTACTCATCATCATCGGCAACTCCATCAGGATCTTGCGTGATTATGAGCGGGCTGTCATCTTCCGGCTTGGCCGCAAAGCCAAGGCCGTCATCAATCCCGGCGGCACAGGCAACGGACCCGGGCTGATCATTCTTGTCCCGATGATCGACCGGATGATCAAGGTGAGTCTTCGCACGGTCGTGATGGATGTTCCCCCGCAGGATGTCATCACGAAGGACAACGTCTCCATCAAGGTCAACGCTGTTGTGTATTTCAGAGTGATGGATCCGGACAAAGCGATTCTGGACGTCGAGAATTACCTCTTTGCCACCTCACAGCTTTCGCAGACAACACTTCGCAGCGTTCTTGGACAATCGGAGCTTGACGAACTGTTGTCCGAGCGTGAGAAAATCAATATGAAACTCCAGCAGATCATCGACAACCACACGGAGCCATGGGGCATCAAGGTTTCGAACGTCGAAGTCAAGCAGATCGATCTGCCGCAGGAGATGCAGCGAGCGATGGCGAAGCAGGCGGAGGCGGAACGCGAGCGGCGGTCCAAGATCATCGCGGCCGAAGGCGAGTTCCAGGCCTCGCAACGCCTGGCTGATGCAGCACACATTCTCAGCGACCAACCCAGCGCTCTCACGCTTCGCTATCTGCAGACGTTGCGCGAGATCGCGACCGAGAACAACTCGACAACGATTTTCCCGGTTCCCATTGATCTGCTCAAGCCGTTCCTGAATGCCGACAGCAAGAACAAGTGAGGGGGAGAACACGCAGCTTGAGGGATCCGATCCCGTTCTGTACGGGCAGAATCCGCTCGAGCACGTTGTCGCTGTTCAGCAGCTGAACGAGACCTCCGTTCGAATGTACCGGCGAGCGCCCCGCGGCCAAGGGCAAAAAAGCTCGCCGGGGAATGTCACGTACACCGACGCGGAGTTCTTCCCTTTCTTCTTTCTTTCCAATCAATCTCTCCTCGAAAATTTCCAAAAGCGCTTCTGGAGCAAGGAACTTGCGGGCAGCAGGTTCTATCGTCATCTCGTCGCATTCCCACGTTGGAACGACATGTGGGAGGCGATTCGATCCGTTCTTGTCAATTACAACAAGAGCGCACTGCGAAAAGCGGGACACTTCACAGAACTCGAGTCGGTGCTTCTCAAGGCGGATCCGAGTACGCAGTTTCTCCTCCAGTCTGGCATCACGCTGTTCAAAGGACTGACCTACGCCGACCTGAACCGGATGCAGATCAGCATTCAAACGTTCTCGCGGAACGGAAGGAAAAGCGATGCACGGAAAACAGAGGACCGCATCCTTGTCATCGCTCTCTCAGACAACTTCGGCTGGGAGGAAGTGCTTGACGGCCGGAAGCTCTCCGAATCAGCAATGCTCGGTCGTCTGGCTGAACATGTTTGCGCAAAAGATCCCGATGTGTTGGAGGGACACGATCTGCTCGATCACATTCTCCCCTACCTCCTGCGGAGAAGCGAGATCAACTCCGTAACCTTGTCAATCGGAAGGGACGGATCCGATTTGCGCTCGTATTCGCCGCGCGGAAATCCGCTTGAAACGGGAATCGAGAACGCGATTTACGAAGCTGCGGGCAGACATCTCGTCGATACGAAAGTCCTGGCTCATGCCTATTCATCCTCCCGCCGCGGACCGGAACATTTCGGACTCAGATATCTTTCCCAGCACTTTGGACTTGCGACAACGCCTGCTGTCGTGATCGGCCCCGACCGGATGGCAGCTGTGTGGAACGAGCAGCCGGCACAGGTCATCGCACAAGCACAGACTGATTGCAGTGACATCCGGGGACTCAGTGAGCTGCTCTCGCCCAGTTACTTCTTCCAGGCCCGCATGGTGCCGATGACGTATGAGACTCTCATGCGCGCCGGAAGCGCAGCAAAGATCGAAGCGATGATGCTCCGGGAATACATCCGCCAAAAACATTCCGTCCCCCGACCCGAAAGCGGAGGACAGCAGACGGGCGGGTACACCGACATCTTTGTCACCGGCGTCATCAATGGAATTCTCCACGCAGACATCGAGTCGCTGTATCCATCGATCATGCTGACCCAGAAAATCCAGCCTTCAACAGACGATCTTGGAGTGTTTCAGCAGCTTCTCCGGACTCTCACCGCAGCGAGACTCGAAGCTAAACGATCGATGGGCAGTGCCAGCAATGAGAACCAACGGTCGACAATCGATGCATTTCAATCGTCCCTAAAGATCCTGATCAATTCCTTCTATGGATACCTTGGGTATCCACGCGGGGTGTTCAACGATTTCGCCCAAGCCGATCGCGTTACTTCAGGCGGCCAGGAACTTCTGAAGATTATCATCCGGGAAGTGGAGCTTCACAATGGGACAGTCATCGAGGCAGATACCGATGGACTGTATTTCATACCACCCGACAATGTGCGCGGCGAAGAGCGCGAGCTCGTTTTCGTAGAGAAGCTCTCCCAGTCCCTCCCCTCCGGCATTCATCTGGTTCTTGCCGGGCGGTACAGCAAGATGCTGAGCTACAGGAAGAAGAACTACGCGCTGCTCGACTATTCCAACAGGCCGACGATTCGCGGCAGCTCGCTCATCTCTCGGACGCTCGAGCGATTCGCGAAGAACTATATTCAGTTCTGCATCAGTCACCTCCTGCAGCACGACATCCAGGGACTTCACAAGCTGTACATCTCGCTCCTGCACGACATCGCCCAGCACAGATGGGAAGCCTTGGACTTCTGCCGGACAGAGACGATACGTGACACGATGGAGGAGTATGATCGGGGGATAAAAGAAGGAACCAGGAAACCGACGGCCGTCTACGAAGTGGCCCGTCGCTCCGGTCTGCCGGTCAGGCCGGGAGACCGGGTTTCCTACTACGTCACGGGTTCGCACGCCGGAGTCAAGATTGTCGACAACAGCAAGCTCGCTGAGGAATGGGATCCGAATTTCCCCGACGAGAACTCTGCATACTACGTGGACAGGCTCAACGAATGCTCGCGCAAGTTCGAGGTATTCTTTGAGCCGGACGACTTCAAGCGGATCTTTTCGGCGGACGATTTGTTCGGTTTCAGCCCCGACAATATCCGGCTGCGCGATCCTCAGGCCGTGCCGCGTTCAGAAGGAACCTCAAGTGAGGACGAGCCGGGCGATTTTGGCATCTGGCTGGATGATGCGGCAACAGATCACTGATATGACATCAAGTCATTGGAATTCAAAGGATTAAGGAACGACGGCGGGCGTTGACATTTCCTTGATCGACGTGCTTCCACCGATCGAACTCGGATCCGATGGTGCGTCAATTAGGCAGGTATTGATTTTAATTCCAACAAATGCTATACTCGCAGTGTAATCCACCAACACCGTTTTTGTTTCAACAGAAGTGGTTTTGGCTGTCTCTCTCTGCGGTGGGTGTCTCTGAGATGCTGCAGGGGTGTGTAAAACAACCTAATGAAGGGTGTCGGGCACAGCTGGACATCTTTTGTTTTTGAGAGACAAAAATTAGGTGTGCATGTTCAACCCTATAAGGAAGAAGTAACCTTATGGAACAAGGTACAGTCAAGTGGTTCAATAATGCGAAAGGATACGGCTTCATCAAGCGCAGCACCGGTGAAGACGTGTTCGTGCATTATAAGTCCATCAACGGCGAAGGCTACAAGACGCTGAAGGAAGGCGACACGGTGGAATTCGACGTTGAACAGGGCGCCAAAGGCCTGCAGGCTGTAAACGTTAAGAAGGCACCCTAATTCTCATCTCTCAAAGAAACGGAAAACCCGCTCCGGGCAAGCGTGAGCGGGTTTTTTGTTTTCAGCATCTCTCAATAAATTCATGATCAGCATCCGATCTGCGTTACATGCCATGCACTCTTCCTGCCGACCACTGTCTGACGTACGAAACGATTTCATTCGTTGATGCTCCGGGTGTAAACAGCTCCCCCACTCCGAGTCTCTTCAACTCTTCAATGTCCTTCTGTGGAATGATCCCTCCGCCAAACAACAAGACGTCGTTGAGTCCCTTCTGCTTCATGATCTGTAGCACTTTTGGGAATATTGTCATGTGTGCGCCGCTGAGAAGACTGATGCCCACCGCATCGACGTCCTCCTGGAGCGCAGCTTCGACAATCATCTCCGGAGTTTTCCTGAGCCCCGTGTAGATCACTTCCATTCCTGCATCGCGCAGCGCCGCTGCGACAACTTTCGCTCCCCGGTCATGCCCGTCAAGTCCCGCCTTCGCAATCAGGACTCTTGTCTTCTGCTCCATGATCATCCCCTGTCAAATCGTTTTCAAGAAACGTGGTTGGTGAACTCTTGCAGTGTGCGATAAAATTTTGTGAGTGGAAAGCCGACAACATTATAGAAGCAACCTTCGATTCTCTTCACGAACACAGCGCCGTAGTCATCCTGGATTCCATATGCGCCAGCCTTGTCCATCGGCGAACCCGACGCAACGTAGTCTGCGATTTCCCGAGCCGACAATTCGCGGAACCACACTTTTGTTCTCTCAATTTGAACCGTCGTCTTCCCGGTCGCAGCATCGATCAATGCGAATCCCGTGAACACGATGTGCATGTTCCCGCTCAGGCGCCTGAGCATTCTTCTTGCTTCGGCGGGCGTCCGCGGCTTGCCAAGGATGTCCTTTCCAAGCACGACAATTGTATCAGCGCCGATAACGATCCCGCTGCGGGTCCGTCTCGCGATTTCCTGAGCTTTGCTGAGCGCAATCCTCTTTGCATTGTGCTCCGGTGCTTCATGATCGAGCAGGTCTTCCGGAACGTGGCTCGGCCGCACACTAAATCGCAGCCCGATTTGTGTCAGAAGCTTCCTTCTTCGGGGTGATTGCGAAGCGAGAATGAGTCGAGGAAATCGTTCCATTCGTCCAAAAACAAAAAAAGCGATAACACGTATCGCCTTCGTTTAACATCGTATGACCTGCAGCCTACCTGAACATCGCCTTGATGCTTCCCCACGTCCTCTTTGCCGCTGAACTCACATAAGAGACCGTCACAACATCTGTTTCCGGTGCCGGACTTTGACCGTTCAGGATGCGCACTTTGTACTGAAACAACCCGCTGGTCGCCTTGAAAACATCGCTGTCGGTGAATTCGTACACGGAATTGTTCCCCTTCGGTGTGATGGCCGACCCGCTGACAACCGAGAAATCACCGCTGTATCCATTCCGCCGAAGGACCTGAAATCCTTCCACACCAGTTTCATCGAGAGTCGTCCATCGCACGGTGACATTTGAACCGTTGCTTTGAGCAGTGGGGCGATCCTTGATGATGATCGCGGACAACGTCCCCACGACGACAATTGCCAGAACCAGGGTCAGTATGAAACGGATGAGATTCTTCATTTCCTGGCTAGAAGGTAGATTTTTGTACTATGAAACTCAAGTACTTTTTTCTTTTTTTTGTGCACCTAGTCGGCGTTCAGCCAGCTCAAACCGATTTTGAGAATCCTGCTCCGTCGATCCTATGCAGGAGACAGCTCGGAAACAAGGACGCCCCCAACAATCATCGCTCCTCCAAGAATCCCCATCCAACCCAGCACCTCGCTCATGAAGATGTAGGCAAATCCGGCTGCAAGGACCGGCTCAATTGAGAAGATGACGGCGCTTCTCGTCGGCGTCGTGTCCTTCTGAAATTTGTTCTGCACAAACAGTGCGATGATCGTCGCGAAAATAATGAGGTATGCCAGCGCAAGCAGCCCACCTGCCGTTGGAGAAAACCGGATCGTCTCGAACAACGGTGCCGACGCAAATCCAAGAACCGTGCAGACAACAAATTGCGCCATCGTCAGGTGGACAGCGTCGTGGTCCTTTGAAAACACATCGAGGTAGACGATGTAGAATCCGAATGTCAGCGCACAGACAAGATTGAGCCCGTCTCCAAGGTTGAACTCCGAACCGTTCGGCGACGTGAGGAAATAGAGTCCGGCTGTGACGAGGATGATCCCGGCGATGTTTCCCATCTTCGGCGCCCGCCGCTCGATCAAGACCTGGCATAACGGCGTGAAGACCACCATCATGCCGGTGATGAAAGCGGATTTCGACGCGCCGGTATACTGCAGACCGATAGTCTGGCTAGCAAATCCGGCAAACAGGAGGATTCCAAGCACTCCCCCCTTGATCCATGAGCTCTTCGGAGCCTTAAAAATGGTATTGCGAAAATAGGCGCCAAAAATGAGCGTCGCCACGGCAAACCGTGCGGCGATGTAGATCAGCGGAGAAATTGTATTGAGGAGGTATTTTGATGTGACGAACGTACTACCCCAGATGAGAGTAATGGAGAGAAGTGAAAGTTCAGCTCTCGTTCTGGTGGTCATGTGTTCAGCTCCGTCTGAAAGGCAAACGCACTGCAGCCCGCGACGGTCCTTGTCGCCGGTTTACTTCAGGAACCACTTCGGGGATCGTACGATGCAAACAGCTTCCCCCACTGCGATGTCTTCAGCCATTTGTAAAACACTCTCTTGTCCATGATCGGCCATCGGTAGTAATCGTGGTACGCCTCCGAGCCGAAAATGAAAAGGTTGACAAGCGGAGTTCTGAAAAAGATGTTCTGGAACTTGCGCAGAGGGCTGAACCAGAGCAGGTCGCCGGCCATGCTTGCCATGTTGTCGCCAACGGAGAATTTCCAGTTGACGGCGCTAATGTCTTCACCAAGGACCTTGATCGACCGAGGATCGCCGCATCCAAGTCCACGTTCATGGGCAAGCCTGATATACTTGATGCTCATCGGGTCGTGTCCCATCATTTTCGCAGCTACGGAATCAATCGCAACCTGGTCGGCACTTACGAGGATGACGTTCTTCTCCTCCGGAACCATCGTGCGCGGCCCCGGGCCGTTCCCTGCGGTGGTCCCGTCCATCACGGCAAAGATGCCCGGATGAATTTCCTTTTGAATAGCGAGAAGATCGACGAGCGTCTCGTGAATCCATGAATGCGTGTAGTGACGATACGTGCTCAGCAATCCGCCGAACGCGTTCTTCATCGCTCCCGTCGTCGTCGTGTAGATGTGGCACTTCACAGTCGGCAGATGAACGATGTTCTTGCCATGAAAGAAATCCGGGATCCTGATCCCTTCCGGGTAAATCTGGTCGAGCACAAGCAACGGCGTCTTCGGCTTGAACTCGTTCCACTTCATATCCCCTTCCTTGAAATTGAATCTGACGGGGATGTCATATTTCCGGAAGAGCGGGACATACTTGTTGAGGTCCTCCCCCTTGAACGCGTCCGTGACGACCGTTTTGTTCTGGACGCACACGAGATCTTTGAATCCCGACTTGCGGAGGCCGAGGATCGTCCCCTCGAGCTGCCATGGTGTCGTGTTCGCCGCGGGAAAAGGAAAATGCCACGAGATGTTATCCTTCAATATCGTCGGCGCGGCCGCGTCGAGTGCCGTCTGCACCTTCGCCATCTCCATCGCACGCTGAATGTCGTCGAGGACTGTTCCAGGTGTCGTCTTCACAACCACGACGGTTGGATCAACCGGCTTGAACCCGGACACCCGGGTCGGCGATTTTGGTTCAGGAAGTTTCATCGGACCCCCAGCCACATTTTGATCTCAGAGAAATAAATGATCATGACGCACGTTCCAAACCAGGCGGCGATGTTAAACAACGTCACGGCATCCGTCGTCAACATATGCGTAGGATTATCTTCCGTCCGCTTGGTCCTTATGAGATAAAGATATCGAAATATGCCAAACAAGACAAACAACGTCGTGAAGATGAGGTTCGACGAGCCAAAGGTGACGATCGTGCGCTCGGCGACGGTGTAGAGCGCGTATGAGATGGCCATCCCCGACGCGGCAACCGTCATCATCTGATCGAGAAACTCGATGTCGTATCCGCGCAGCACCTCACGCCCCGCATAATGCTCGGAATCTCTGACGAGCATAAGCTCTCCCCGTCTCTTCGAAATCGAGAGAAAGAGCGACACGAACAAAGTACAGAGCACCAGCCACTCTGACACCTGCACGTTGATCACGAACGCTCCCGCCAAAACCCGAAGCATAAACCCTGCAGCCACAATGAATACATCGACGAGGACCACCCTCTTCAGAAAGAACGAATACCCGATATTGAGGATGAAATACACCACCGCGATGAAAAGGAATCTCGCATTCAGTCCTGTGATCAGAAGGCCGATGACGACGACCAGCACAGCAGCAATGCCAAGTGCCCGCGAAATCGAGATCTTGCCTGCGGCGATGGGGCGGTTTCGCTTCGTCGGGTGAAGCCGGTCGGCCTCACGATCCGCAATATCATTGAAGATGTAGACGGTGCTTGAAAGAAGGGAAAAAACGACGAATGCCTGGGCGGCCGTCCAGACATACTCGGCCATAAAGAGGTGTTTGGAGAATATCAGTGGGGCGAAAATGAAGAAATTTTTCAGCCACTGTTCAGGTCTGAGCAAGCGCACAACCGGCCTCATGTCTCGTCTCCCTGGAAAGTGAACGATCAAAACACCGCTGGCTCTTCGTAGACGCCAAAGACTTCCGCGAGCGCACCGCACATTTCACCGAGCGTGACATACGATCGCGAGCAGCTCAGCAACTGGGGAATGAGGTTCTTCTGGTCAACCGCAGCCTGCCGCAAACCCGCGAGTGCTTCGCCGACGGCTGCCGCATTGCGGCTCTGTCTGACGTCGCCCAAACGCTTGCGCTGCTGCACCTCCACCTCAGGTGAAATCACAAGAATCGGGATTTCGATGTGCTCCTCCTCCTCGACGAATTCGTTGACCCCGACAATAATCTTTTCCTTCATATCCAGCTCGCGCTGATAGCGATACGCAGCATCGGCAATTTCTCGCTGGAAAAAACCGGCTTCGATTGCAGGAATCACGCCGCCGTACAGATCCACTTTCTCAAAATACCGTTCCGCCTCCTCTTCCATTTTCGACGTCAGCGATTCTACAAAGTAGCTCCCTGCAAGCGGATCGACGGTGTTCACAACCCCCGTTTCGCTGGCAAGGATCTGCTGCGTGCGAAGGGCGATCTTGACAGCTTTTTCGGATGGGAGTGCGAGCGTCTCGTCCATTGAATTCGTATGGAGCGACTGCGTTCCTCCCAGTACACCGGCGAGAGCCTGATAGGCGGTGCGCACGATGTTGTTCTCCGGCTGCTGCGCTGTCAATGAACAGCCCGCGGTCTGGGTATGAAACCGGAGCATCCATGAACGCTGGTTCTTTGCGCCGTACTTGTTCTTCATCCGCTTCGCCCAGATACGGCGGGCAGCGCGGAACTTGGCAATCTCCTCGAAAAAATCAACGTGGGAGTTGAAGAAGAAGGAAATCCTCGGAGCGAACTCATCGACGTTGAGCCCGCGTGCGATTCCGGCCTCGACATAGGCGAAACCATCGGCGAGCGTGAACGCGAGTTCCTGCGCTGCTGTCGATCCTGCCTCGCGGATGTGATACCCGCTGACGGATATTGGATTCCACTGCGGCACTTCCTTGTTGAGATACTCAAACATGTCAATGACAAGTCGCATCGACGGCTCCGGTGGATAAATCCACTCCTTCTGCGCGATGTATTCCTTCAGGATGTCGGTCTGCGTCGTTCCGCGCAACGATCCGAACTCACGTCCTTGTTTCTCCGCCACAACAAGATAGAGCGCCATCATCATCGCGGCCGGGGCGTTGATCGTCATCGACGTTGAAATGTCGGACAGGTTGATTCCCCTGAAGAGCACTTCCATGTCGGCCAGCGAGCTGACCGACACTCCACAGATCCCAACCTCTCCTTCGGACTGCGCATCGTCCGCGTCGCGGCCCATGAGCGTGGGAAGATCGAACGCAACCGAGAGCCCGGTCTGACCATGCTCGAGCAGATAGTGGTACCGCTCGTTTGTATCTTCTGGCGTACCGAATCCGGCAAACTGGCGCATCGTCCAGAGTTTGCCACGGTACCCTGTCGGGTGAATGCCGCGGGTGTAGGGATATTCGCCGGGATATCCGATCTCGCTCAGGAAATTGATCGCCTCGACATCGGTCGGATCGTAGAGCATCCCGATCGGCTCGCCGCTGACGGTGGTGAACGTTGTGCCCCTCACTCTCCCGTTGGCCCTGACAGTCTCCTCCCACTGTTTCCTCTTCTCCCTGATGTCATTCAGACCATTGTTCATGCATGAACCTTCCCGGACGAGTGAATGAATTATGTTCTGCCGAACCGGCGATCAAGTTCGTCAACCGAAATCTTGACCACGATGGGACGGCCATGGGGACAAACGTAAGGCATCTGCGTTGCGAACAGCTGATCGATGAGAATCAGCATCTCCGTCGTGTTCAGCTTGTCCCCCGCCTTGATAGCGGCCTTGCAGGCAAACGACTTCGCGATATTGTCCCGCGCGTCGATATGCTGCGCGTGTTCGTTGTTCCTGTATTCGTCGAGCACATCCTGGAGAATGCGCGCCTCGCTCCCGGCCCTGACATCAGCGGGAATGCCTTCGATAACCACCGTATTCTTGCCAAAAGGTTTCAAATCGAATCCGAGACGCTCCAGGTGCGGCATCAGCTCTTTTGCGAGCGAATAGTCGCTGGCGCTGAGCTGCACGGTCTGCGGAAAGAGAAGCTGCTGAGTCGTCGGCAGACTGTTTTCGAAATTCGCAAGCGCCTTTTCGTACAGAATCCGCTCGTGTGCGACGTGCTGATCGACGATCAGCAACCCAGTGCGGATCTGCGAGAGAATGTATTTGTTCTGTACTTGCCAGATCGGCTTTCCGTCTTGCACGGAGAGCTGTTCTGTACCGCTGCCGATGGGCTTGTGCTGCATGATTCGTTCAGGCGCCGGCGGCCGCGGCGTGTTGAGATCGGTCGGAAATGTGGCTTCCCCATCCTTCTGCAAAACATCATCCCCGATGCGGCGCTCGACATTCCTGAACACCCTTCCGAGATCGATTTCGGGCGCCGAGGCCGGCTGCATGGGCGGCAGTAGATCACCGAGGTTGGTCTGCATTCGCTCATTTTGCAGGAACCGTAAGTGCGCATCCGGTCCCGTCGCATCGCCGCCCGGGCTGAATGTGACCGACGGAACGAGATCATGCTCCCCCAGTGTCTTCCGGACCGCAGTGAGCATGAACCGGTAGATTGCTGATTCGTTCTCGAATTTTACTTCCTGCTTTGACGGATGGACATTGACATCGATGTGTTTCGGATCAATCGTCAGGTTCAACGCGTAGAATGGAAACGCCCCCTTGACCATCAGATGCTCATAGGCCTGGAAGACTGCATGGTTCAGGGCCCTGCTGACGATCGGTCTGCGGTTGATGAAGAGATATTGTTCGGACCGGCTCTTCCGGGCAAAATCGGGCTTGCCGATGAATCCTTCGAGAGTAATGTAATCGGATACATCGCGGAGTTTGAGAAGCGACCGGAAGTGGCGCTCGCCGAACAGATCGGCCAGCCGTCCTTCCGCGTTTTTTGGTTTGAGATCGAGCAGCTGCTCGTCGTCGCTGACATAGAGCCATCCGAGTTCAGGATACGCAATCGCCATGCGCGTCACGACATCCGAGATGTTCTTGAGCTCGGTCGTCCGCGTCTTGAGAAAATTCCTGCGCCCGGGGGTATTGTAGAAGAGGTTCTTGATGGTGATGTTTGTTCCGGGCTCCGCAGCGATCGGTGCCTGCTCTTTCAGCTCGTTTCCTTCGATTCGGATCAGGGTGCCGAGATCGTTTGCCGCCTGACGGGTCCGGAGTTCGACCTGCGAAACGGCCGCGATCGAAGCCAATGCCTCACCGCGGAAACCAAGGGTTGAGATCGCCTCGAGATCCTGTGCAGCCGAGATCTTGCTTGTTGCATGCCGCTGAAAGGCCAGGAGGGCGTCATCCGGCGACATTCCCTCGCCGTCGTCGACAACCTGGATCAGAGTTTTTCCCGCGTCCTTCACGATGACAGAGATCTTTTTCGCTCCGGCATCGAGGGCGTTTTCCACGAGCTCCTTGACGGCGGAAGCCGGCCGCTGAACAACCTCGCCGGCGGCTATCTTGTTCGCGATCTCTGCTTCAAGGATGTGAATTTTGCTCGTCATGGCTGTCTTAGGATCGTGGTATGACGCCGAGGCCCGGACGATCCAGGAGTTCCAGCGTTCCGTCTGTGCTTCTGACTCCGTCAAACGGGTCATTGGTAATCAAGACGTTGCCGTCGAGGTCCGCAAAATCGATGAGCGGCGAGAGTTGCGCTGCCGCGGAGATCCCGACCGACGTCTCAATCATGCAGCCCATCATGATCTTCAGGTGACAGGCTCGCGCGGTGTTAATCATGCGCAGTGCCTCTCGGAGGCCGGTACATTTCATGAGCTTGATGTTGATCCCGTCAAACACCCCCTGCAATTTCGGAACATCGTGCAAGCGTAGCGAGTTCTCATCAGCAACAAGAGGGAGATTCACCCGTTCCCGCACCCAGGCTGTTCCCGCAAGATCCGCTGCCGGCATCGGTTGTTCAATGAATTCGACTCCTTCCTGCTCCAGCCACTTGATCTTCTCCACAGCCTGCTCTTTCACCTTCCAGCCCTCATTGGCGTCGACCCGCAACGTCGTCTTCGTCACCTTGCGGATCGTGCGGATGATCTCCTCGTCGTTCTCGCCGCCGAGTTTGACCTTCAGGATCGGATATTGTTCGGCTTCCCTTACTTTCTGCTCGATCACCGCCGGTGTGTCGATCCCAATCGTGAACGAAGTGAGCGGAGTCTTCGATCTGTCGAGCCCCCATATTTTATGGAGCGGCATCCCCATCGTTCGGCCGATCCAATCGTGCAGGGCAAGATCGATCGCTGCTTTTGCCGCTGTGTTGCCTTGCGCGATGCCGTCAATAAAGTTCAGGATTGGTTCGAGGAGAAACGGGTCTTCAAACCGGTTCCAATCGATTTGTCCGACAAATGCCGTCACAGAATCTACCGATTCGCCGTAGCGCGCAGACGGCGCCGCCTCTCCGTAGCCTGTGATCCCATTGTGTTCCAACTCAACGATCACAATCGGTGAGACGTTGCGTGCCCCGCGGGCAATCGTAAACGTATGCTTCAGTTGAAGATCATACCGTTTGCAGGTGACGTTCATTGACTATCATCCTTCAGTCTTGAATCCGGCGAACAGCGCGTCGACGAAAGCCCTCCTGTCAAACACCTGGAGATCGTCAATTTGCTCCCCAACGCCAATGAACTTGACAGGTACTTTCAGTTCCTGGCTTATAGCGAGAACAATTCCGCCTTTCGCAGTACCATCAAGCTTTGTAAGCACGAGACCGGTTACGTCCACTGCTGCTGTGAACTGCTTGACCTGCTGCAACGCGTTCTGCCCTGTGGTTGCATCGAGCACAAGGAGGACCTCGTGCGGAGCTCCGGCGAGACGCTTCTCCATAACACGCCGGATCTTTTTCAGCTCTTCCATCAAATTCGTTTTCGTGTGAAGCCGTCCAGCGGTATCGATAATCACGACATCCGCTTTGCGCGAGATCGCCGAACTGAGCGAATCGAACGCGACGGCCGCCGGATCAGCACCATGCGCCTGCTGGATGATGTCAACTCCCGCACGCTGCGCCCAAATCTCAAGCTGTTCGTTTGCCGCTGCCCGAAACGTATCCGCTGCGCCGACGATGACCTTCAGCCCCCTGTTGCGGTAGACGTTTGCGAGCTTTCCAATCGTGGTTGTCTTCCCGACGCCGTTCACCCCCACCACCATGACAACGAAGGGGCGCTGATTCTCCGGGGGACCGATCTCCGCAGCGTCCGCGTTGCCATTGACATGCAGGACGCGGGCGATCTCATCCTTGAGCAGGCTCGTGAGCTCGTCCGACGATTCGATCTTCTCCTGCTTCACCCTCTTTTTGATGTTCTCGAGAATCGTCATGGTCGTTTCAAAACCCACATCTCCCGAGATGAGGATCTCCTCGAGACGATCGAGCATATCGTCGTCGATCACCTTCTTCGTGCTGACGAGCGTCGCCACTTTCGTGAAGAGCGTGTCGCGCGTCTTTGTCAGTCCATCCTTCAGCTTCTTGAATGCGTCACCAAACAACATTGAGCTCAACCTTTCTTCGCGAACAAACTTCCGACAAACAGCCGTTGCGCATACAACACAAACGAAAACGTCATCAGGAACACACTCACCCAGATGGCGGCCTGGCGCAATCCTTCAAGCGACTCGATGGCGAGCACCGACAGAAGCATGACGAGCGCAATGGATGTCACGGCGACCTTGCCAGGCCAGTTGGACTGGGTGACGATATTCTTCTTTGACTTGATGTAAATCCCTCCGACGAGGATCAGAAGATCGCGGATGACGATGACGAGCAGGAACCACAGTGGGAGTGCACCGATGAGCACGAGCATGAGCGATCCGCCTCCGGCTGCGAGCTTGTCTGCTATCGGATCGATGATCTTGCCGAAATCCGTCACTTCGTGGAGCCGTCGTGCGAGATACCCGTCGAGGAAATCCGTGATGCCGGCAATGATCATGATACACGCGCCCCATTCCCTGCCGTGCGGGACATCCGTCAGCAACACGTATCCGAGCGGCGCGAGGAGCAGGATCCGGCTAGCGCTGAGGAGGTTGGAGAGTGTCCAGATTCGTTGGAGCATCAGGCGTCGTTGACGTCCTTGGCGGTTTCGCGATCAATGGGAACAGGATAGTTGCCGCTGAAGCAGGCGGTACAGTAGTGCTTCCCGTTTTCATGAGGAGCCGCCTCAAGAAGGTTTTCCATCGTGAGATACGCGAGCGAGTCAACGCCGAGCTCCTGTCTTATCTTCTCGACATCGCTCCCGCAGCGGTTCGCAATCAATTCGGACTTGCTGGGAAAATCCATGCCGTAATGACAAGGGTGTTTGATCGGTGGCGAGGTCACTCTGAAGTGTATTTCTTTCGGCTCCGCTTCACGGATCAGTCGGACAAGCTGCCGGGACGTCGTTCCGCGAACGATGGAATCGTCCACGATAACGACCTTCCGCCCTTTGATCACGCCCTTCACCGTATTGAACTTCGTCTTCACTTTGAATTCCCGCCCCTGCTGATCAGGCATGATGAATGTCCGGCCTACGTAATGGCTGCGGATGAGACCGATTTCCAGTTTCACATCATCGCCGATCTTGTTCGCCTCCCGCACGAACCCGAGCGTCGCCGTGTTGCTCGAATCGGGGACACTGATGACCACGACCCGATCATCCGGATCCTCGGGTTTCACGGGCGACTGTTGAGCAAGAAGCTTCCCGAGCTTCCGCCGGACTTTGTCGACGTTCTCGCCAAAGATCTTGCTGTCGGGTCGCGAGAAGTAGATGTATTCAAAAATGCAGTGGTGCGGTTTGGGAGGCTTCGAGACATGATAGGACTTAAGCGTGCCGCTGTCGATCCCCTCCTGGTCGATGACGAGGATTTCCCCCGGTTCCACATCACCGATGTATTCCGCGCCGATGATGTCGAACGCACACGTCTCCGAAGCTACGACGAACGCGTCGCCGAGTTTTCCCAGCGCGAGCGGTCTGAACCCATACGGATCGCGCGCAGCGATGAGACTTGTATCCGTCAGGATAACGATCGAGTAGGCGCCTTCAACGGTTTCGAGCGCTTCCTTGATCTGTTGTATCTGGTCTTCTTTCTTGCTCCTCGCGGTCAGATGGAGGATGATCTCGCTGTCGGATGTCGACTGGAAGATTGTTCCATCGGACTGAAGCTGGGCGCGAAGCGAGTTGAAATTTGTGAGGTTGCCGTTGTGCCCGAGGGCGAGGTTTCCGGCCCGATAGTTCACCACGAGGGGCTGGATGTTGAACTTGTTGTCCGACGAGCCGGTCGTTGAGTAACGATTGTGCCCGATCGCAGAACGACCGCGAAGTTCTTCCTTCAGGATGGACGGGTCCTTGTACACTTCTGCCACAAGGCCGACCCCCTTGTGCGAGTAGAACTTCGGCTTGCGCTTGACGAGATCGAAGTCGCTCGATACGATCCCCGTGGCTTCCTGACCGCGGTGTTGCAGCGCGTGGAGGCCGTAGTACGTCATGAGCGCAGCTTCAGGATGATTAAAGATGCCGAAAATGCCGCAATGGCATCGGGGTTTTCCTTCAATGCGATCGTTGTCTGTCATTATCAAAAAGTAAGGAAAAATTGACCGCTATACAAGGAAAGTTCGGGTGACGAACGAAAAGGCCTGACACTCTTTCGGGTATCAGGCCGCACGCTTGCTCAAACCATCGCGAGCTCTCATCGCCCCAACGTGAACTCAAAACTGCCTACCAGCGTAATGGCGTTGACCCGCCAGTCACTCTTATCGACAACATCGGTGAAGACACGGGAGTAGATCGCGTGAACATTCAGAAAGGTCTTCTTGTCTACGTGCCAGCAATACCCCGCTCCGATCTTCCACTCAAAACGCGCCTTCATGTTGTCGACCGTTGTGTTGAGCGTCTGCAGCGCATAACCATTCGGGAAGCTGTACCCCGGAGTCAGGATTTCACTCGTCGTTTGCGTTTTCCCCTGGACCGGAATACCGAGGCTTGGACCGGTTACAAAGTAGACCGGTCTGTTCGGCAGCGTATACTGGAAGAGCGGTTCAACGGTGCAATACGCAATCGTGATGGACGCGTTCGTCGAATAGTCGATACCGCCGATCGTTCCTGCGTCCGTGTATTTGCCGACCTTGTTGTCGTACGCGATTGTGGCGAGCAGGCCGACGGACTTCGAGAAAGCGATGTCGAACTGCCCGCCGATGATGAGGCCCACAGCATTTGCATTCGACGGAATATTCGACCCTTTGTGCTGATTGAAACTCATGCCGACAGCGGGTCCAAACGAGATCTCTGTCTGCGCCGGGGATACTTGCGTGAGAACGTCAAGATACAACAGCAGAAGGGATACTTTTTTGCCGCCAACTCGGGGCCGTTGAGATTTCATGCTCATCGATCGCTTCAGCCTTTCATGCCTGCCAGAACATCGCCCAGCTCATCGACAAGAGTATCACAATGCTGGCGCGTCACAATGTACGGAGGAAGGAAGCGCAGCACTGTTTGATGCGTGCAGTTGACAAGGATGCCGCGATCCTGCATGTTGTCGACCACCGGCTGACCATCCTGTGTCAGTTCGATCCCCAGCATACAACCAATGCCACGAACTTCCTTGATAAGGGTGGGATATTTTGTCTGCAAATCGGTGAATTTCTTCCTGAGGTACGCCCCGGTTTCACCTGCTTGTTTCATGAGACCGTTGTCGATCACCTCGGTAAGGACGGCGATGCCCGCAGCACACGCAACGGGATTGCCGCCGAAGGTAGTTCCATGCGTCCCGTAGGTCAGGACGTCTGCAACTCGTTCACCGCCGAGGAATGCTCCGAGTGGAAGCCCGCCGCCGATCGCCTTGGCGATGACAGCAATGTCCGGCTGCACACCGAAATGTTCGAAAGCGAAGAACTTGCCGGTTCTTCCAATCCCAGCCTGTATCTCATCGGCAATGATTAGGAATCCGAATTTCGCTCTCAGTTCGTTCAATGCCGCGGCAAATTCCGGGCTCACAACGAAGATTCCTCCCTCGCCCTGGATGAACTCGAGGATGATTGCGAGCGTCTGCTCATTCACGGTCGCTTTCAGCTGCTCAACATCATTGAAACCGACATGACAGACGTTCGGCAGGAACGGCTCATATCCCTCACGGTACTTGGGCCGCTCCGTGAGCGACAACGCACCCATCGTGCGCCCATGAAAGGAGTTCGAAAGACCAAGCATCTGTGTCTTGCCATTCGTCTTCCCCCATTTTCGGGCCACCTTGATCGCTCCCTCTACAGCTTCCGTACCGCTGTTTGCAAAGAAAATCCTCTTGAAGCCCGACACCGCAATAACTTTCTCCGCGAGGTTTACCTGTGCATCCTGAACGTAGTAGTTTGAGAGATGGATGTATCGGTTCACCTGACCAATGATCGCCTTGTTGACAGCCGGATGATTATAGCCGAGAGCATTGACGGCAAGACCACCGAAGAAATCAAGATACCGCTTTCCGTCCTTTGCATAGAGGTAGACTCCATCACCCCTGTCAATATCCAGACCAAGCCGTTTGTACGTATGGAAGAAATACTTGTCTTCCTTCTGAAAGAGATTGGAGTTGTCGCTCATTGTTTTCCTGCTACGTTTTGGAGAATATTGAACAAGAAATGGACTGTCGATTGAAGCTCGGCAATCGAACCAGTGTTCCGGATTACATAGTCAGCCTTGCGGACCTTCGATTCGGGCGGCGCCTGGGATCGTATCCGCTTCCCCACACTCGATTCATCACTTCTGTCCCGATCTACGACGCGTGAAATCCGCTCTTTCTCGGGCGCATCAACGACGATGACATAATCCAAGTCCCTCTCGAAGCCGGCTTCGAAAATCAGAGCCGCCTCCATCATCGCAAGCTTATGTCCCTGCTTCCCCAGCTTCACAAACTGCTTCAGGACTTCGGCCTCAACCCGAGGATGGACAAGTGCGTTCGTCTTCTGCTGCAACTTCGGATCTGAGAAGATCTTTGACGCAACGAACTTTTTGTCCAGCTTCCCATCTGCATCGTACGCAGCCGGCCCGAGAAGTGACACGAGGCTTTTGCGAAGCGATGCGTCCGATTGCATCAGCGATTTTGCAATGTCGTCAGCCGAAAGGACGGGAACTCCGAGCCGGCCAAACATGGAGCAGACCAGAGATTTTCCGCTGCCAATGCCGCCTGTGACACCGATTCGAAGAAGGCGATTCAACGGACTCCTCGCAGATGACCTGCCGGCTATTTAGCGAACGCTACCGAACGGAATTCCCGGATCACGGTAACCTTGATCTGCCCCGGGTACTCCATTTCCTGCTGGATCTTGTTAGCAATCTCATGAGATAGCTGGTCGGCGGCTGCGTCATCAAGCAAATCGTGGTTGCAGATGACCCGAATTTCCCTTCCCGCCTGGATCGCATACGTGTTGACTACACCATTGAACGACTTGGCCATGGACTCGAGCTTCTCGAGCCGCTTCACGTAGCCTTCGACGGACTCGCGGCGTGCGCCGGGACGAGCCCCGCTGATGGCATCTGCCGCCTGGACAAGCGCCGCAATGGGATGCTCCATCGGAATATCCTCGTGGTGCGACCCCACGGCGTTTGACACAATCGGGTGTTCATTGAATTTCTTGCACAACTCGAATCCAAGAAGCGCATGAGGCCCTTCGACGCTTCTGTCGATTGTCTTCCCGATATCATGGAGCAAACCGCCACGCTTGGCAAGCGTAGGATCGAGGTTAAGCTCCGCTGCCATGATTCCGCTTAGAAAGGAGACCTCGATGCTGTGTTGAAGCAGATTCTGCCCGTAACTCGAGCGGTACTTCATCCTGCCGACATGCTTCACGATTTCAGGATGAGCGCCGTGCAAACCGACCTCGAGGAGGGCGTTTTCGCCAGTCCTGACCGTCTCCTCCTCCAGTTCCTTCTTGACCTTCTCCACGATCTCTTCGATCCTCGCCGGATGGATGCGTCCGTCTGCAATAAGCCGCTCCAGAGCTACTCGAGCAACTTCTCGCCGAAACGGGTCAAATCCTGACAGGATAACAGCTTCGGGCGTATCATCTACTATAACATCTACACCCGTAGCTGCTTCGAAAGCGCGTATGTTTCTGCCCTCACGACCGATGATGCGCCCCTTCATCTCATCACTTTCGAGATTGAGAACGCTTACTGTTGTCTCCACGGTGTGATCCGCAGCGGTCCTTTGAATGGCCTGGACGATGAGTTTCTGAGCTTCCCGCTTGGCCTCCTCTTTCGCCTTGTCCCGGAGTTCCTTCATCATCTGAGCTGACTCTGCCTTCACCGTCTCAATGAGGTTATCGCCAAGCTGTTTTTTGGCCTCTTCTCTGGTGATCCCTGAAATCCGCTCCAACCGGGTGTTTTCTTCACCGATAAGCCGGGTGAGCTCTTTGTCTCGATCTTCGGACCGTTTTCGCTTCTCCAGAAGCTCTTTTTCCAGTCCCTGGAGGGAGACTTCTTTTTTGCTCAGGAGATCCAGCTTGCGGTCGACATTTTCTTCACGGGCGATGAGTTGTTTTTCGAACGCCTGAAGCTTGTTCCTCTTGGATTGTGCTTCGCTCTCGAATTCCTTTTTCCGTTTGTACCACTCGTCCTTGGCTTCGAGAAGCTTCTCGCGTTTCAGTGTGTTGCCATCTTTTTCAGCATCTTCGATGATGCGTTTTGCACGTTCTTCGGCACTGTTGATCTTGTTCTGTCCTGTTCGGGAGTTCAGGTACCATCCGGCATAGAACGTCAGCCCGCAGATCAGAACAACCATAGGTATGAGATAAATGATCATAAAGCTCCTCCATCAACACTCACGCACAAAAAAAAACCGCACTCGTCGGCCGAAGATCAAGGTGTATTGAAAGAACCTCGTTTCAACACAGTGGGTGCCCGCCTAAGCATTTCACACTTCCACTACCCGCTCGTCCCGACGACCGGTAGGTTGTCGGGAGTCGTCGCATGGCATCTCTGCTTGCGGCAGAGAGGTGGCCTGCGCTCCACGCTTATGAGTCAAGCTCCCTATTAAAGTAACTGTCAGGTTCTTTAATAAGTTTTGATCACGGCTGACGGTGCGGAAACTCTGGACGAGAAACCGGCCGCCCTGCTGTTGAGAAAGAACAATCGAAAGCAAAACCCCTAGTCGCTCTTGGATTCGGGCGTCTCAACCTCCAGACAATTATCGAGGTAATTCGACAGCTTGATGATTTCCGTTTCAAGGTGCGTCAATGATTGCTGGCTTCGCTCTCGTTCTTTCATCAGATCTTCAGTAATATTCAGAGCAGACAACACCGCGACGGTCAAAGGCGGCTGCTCCGGGATCTTCTCATGTATCGTGGATATCATCGTATCCACGTAGGCTGCGATCTTCTTGGTGAAATCTTCATTCTCACCGCGCAGAGGATACTCTGAACCGAAGATTTTTACTTTTATGCTCTTTCCGTTCATAGGTTCGCACGCATCGGATGATTGATGACGATTGATGTCTCCCCCAGATCCAGCCTAGGCCACGATCAAAACAAGAACACGAGGACTATAAGTGTGAATTGATTTTTACTATGAGGTCCTTGATCCTTGCTTTCAGTGCCTCCTTTTCTTCCTTCGTGAGGATGTTCGATCCATTGGATTGTAGTCGAAGTGCATCCTGACGCAAGCGTTCCAGTTCCCGATCCTTCTCAGCAAGTTCCTGCTTGAGATTCTGCTCCAGGCTCTCAAGATCCTCCACCTTCCTCTGAAGTACTCCGTTCGTTTCTTTCAATTGAACAAGCACTTCCGAAACACGACGCGCTTTTTCCCACAACGCTTCGAGCGAGGTCTCAATTGTCCTGATATCTTTGCCACTTATGACTTCAGCTTCCATAGGCTGATCCGGCAAAGCTGGTCTCCTCAAGGTTTCTGAAACACACAGGGCGCACGTTACATCGCACGCAACTTCGCTTCACACGTCGTTCCGACATGATGCACGATCCGACTTATTTCGGCATCGATCTCACGATCGGTCAACGTGCGGTCCAATGGCTGGAACTCCAGCGAGTATGCCAAGCTTTTGTTTCCAGCCCCGATCTGGTCTCCTACGAACACATCGAACAAAACCAAATCGGTAAGCAGGGTTCCACCAGCCTCCCTGATGGCCCGCGCCACAGTTTCGTTGAGTGTTGCGTCACTAACAATGAATGCCAAATCGCGACGCACACTCGGAAACCGCGGAAGCGGCTTAAGCTTTTTCTCGGCTCCCCTTCCCTTCTCAATTTCACTTGTCTTCAACTCACACACAAAGATGGCATCGTCAATATCAAAAGATTGGGCGATTGACTTGCCAACTTTACCGAGAAACCCGGCATAAGTACCATTGATTTCAACTGCTAGGGCGCTTTCAATTAAAGCGCTTGCGCTACTATAAGAAATAAACCTGTATTTGTCAAGGCAAAACTTGGAAAGCAACGCCTCAACCTCTCCTTTAAGATCGAAGAGATCCACTTTTCGCAGCTCGGAGCCATACTGCTGAGGCACAATATTACCACTCAATACGAGAATTACTCTCTCTTCTTCTGAATAGAAGCTGAGCTCGTTTGAGTTACCTCCACGCACGCCAAATACATTGCCAATTTCGAACAATCGAAGATCCTTCTGTCCATGCGCTCGATTGTGCTGAACAACCGTCAGCGCACCGGAGATGAGCCCCGTTCTCAGAACCGAAGCTTCCGCACTCACTGGATTGAGAACCTCAACTGCCGATTCCGAACTCAGTCGACCTTTCGACCGATCCTGCAGGCTATACGTCAACGTTTCGTTGAAGCCTGCTCCGATCAAATAGCTCCTGAGCTCGTCCTGAACAAAACCCGTGTGAAGCGGTTTCGAGAAATCAACCGTGGTTCTCGTCTTGGTCTCGATATTGTCATAGCCGTACGCCCGCGCAACTTCCTCGATGAGATCGATCTCCTCTTCAAGATCGTAACGGTACGTTGGCACTTCAAACTTGACGCTCCCCTTCCCACGCACAAGCGGCTTGAGGTTGAGCAGTTTCAGAAAGGCAACAATCTCCTGCATCGACAGGGAAGTACCAAGGACGGCGTTTGTCCGGTCGACGCGCAAAGAAATCGATCGCGGCGCGATCTTCTTCGGATAGACATCAATCAGTCCCTTGAGTACATCTGCTCCTGCGAACTCCTGCATCAGCTGTGCAGCCCGGTCCGCAGCATATGCGGTCAACCCGATGTCAACACCGCGCTCGAACCTCTGCGATGCGTCCGTCGAGAGGCCGAGGAATTTCGACGTACGCCTGACGCTCCCGGGATCAAAATTCGCGCTTTCGATCAGAACATTCGTCGTCTTCTCGCTGATTTCGGTGTTTGCCCCTCCCATGACGCCGGCGACTGCAATCGGTTTTTCACCATCGCAGATCATGAGCGTATCGGAGCGGAGCGCTCGTTCCTTGCCATCGAGCGTCGTGAACTTCTGGCCATCGGCAGCACACCTGACCACGATGGCATGTCCGCTCAGGGTATCGTAATCGAACGCATGCAACGGCTGCCCGGTCTCCATCAGCACATAGTTCGTGATGTCGACGACGTTGTTGATCGGGCGGACGCCAACAGCTTGCAACCGATCCTGCATCCACTGCGGGGATGGCGCGATCTTCACGTTACGCAACATTCGTCCCGAGTAACGCCGGCAACCCTTCGTATCGAGGATTTTTATCGTCGCATGCCTCGATGCGGGCGTCGCACTTTCCTTGATCCGGATATTCTTGAGTGCTGCCATCTTGCCCGTCACCATCTGAATCTCGCGTGCCACGCCGATATGGCTGAGCCAATCACCGCGGTTCGCTGTCACTTCCATGTCATAGATGACATCGTTCAGCCCGAAGTACTTCGCCAGCGGTGTCCCCGCCTTCGCGTTTTCCTTCAGGACCACAATGCCGCTCGCATCATCGCCAAGGCCGAGCTCGAACGCGGAACAGATCATTCCGCTTGATTGCACTCCGCGTATATGCACCTTCTCCAGCCGGAGAGGTTTTCCTTCCGGATCGTGCTGGTTATGCGGCACAACAGCTCCTACCAAACCAACGGCGACCTTCTGGCCGGCGGCCACATTGGGGGCACCACAGACGATATCCAGCGTCTCGGTTCCGACTGAGACTTTGCAGACCGACAAACGATCCGCGTTTGGATGTTTTCCCCGTTCCAGCACTTCGCCGACAACGAAATTCTCGAACTTCGCCGCCAGGTCTTCGAACCCAGCAACCTCGAGTCCGACCATGGACAGCTTCTCGGCGACAGCGGCCGGTTTCAGCTTGATGTCAACGTATTCGCGTAACCAATTGTGTGAGATCTTCATATCATACCGCCGTTAAAACTGTTGAAGGAACCGGATGTCATTCTCGTAGAAAAGTCGAAGATCGTCGACTCCATACCGCAGGCAGGCAATCCTTTCGATTCCCATGCCGAAGGCAAATCCGGTGTATTTCTCAGTATCGTAGCCGACGTTTTTCAGGACATGCGGGTGTACCATGCCCGAACCGAGGCACTCGAGCCATCCGACGAACTTGCACATCCTGCATCCCTTCCCTTTGCACAGGAAACAGGAAATATACATATCCGCACTCGGCTCCGTGAAGGGGAAGAACGTCGGACGGAATTTGAACTTCACGTCGCTGCCGTAGAATTGATGGGCAAATGCAACGAGCGTTCCCTTCAGGTCGCTGAACGTCACTCCCTTGTCGACATACAGTCCCTCGATCTGGTGGAAGCTCACGAGGCTCCGGGCGCTCACCGCTTCATTCCTGTACACGCGTCCCGGCATGATTTCGCGGACTGGGGGCATCTGCTTCTCCATGGTCCGAATTTGAACCGGGGATGTGTGCGTCCGCAGCAGGATGTCCTTTGCGATGAAGAACGTGTCCTGCATGTCTCTTGCGGGATGATCCGGTGCGAAATTGAGGGCTCCGAAGTTGTAATAATCGGTTTCGATTTCCGGTCCCGTGGCAACCGAAAACCCCATGCTCATGAAGATCTTCTTGATCTCGTCCATGGTCTGCGTGAGCGGGTGTCGCGATCCGACATGCTTACGCCGGCCGGGGAGGCTGAGGTCGACTGTTGATACCTGCGGTCCCCGAGGCTGTGTCAAAGAGTTCTGCTTTTCGTCGAACCGGGTCTGAGCTTCATGCTTGAGCTGGTTCAGCGCTTTGCCGAGTGCCGGCTTCTCGGAAACGGGGACGCCCTTCATGGCTTCGAAGAGCTGCGCAATCGCCCCGTTGCGCGAGAGGTATTTCACACGCACCTGGTCCAATTCCGGTGCTGAAGCAGCTGCAGCAAGTTCCGACTCGAACTCTGCCTTGATCTGAGCAATTTTCTCTGTCATATCCATTTCCTGATCGACGTCGTGCCCAAAAGAAAAAATCTTCTTACCAACCTGTCCCGGCTCTTCGTGTGAAGAGTCGGGACTGTACAGCGGTTGACAAGAAGATTAAACTTACGCGGTTACAAATTTCACAACTTCGGCGAACGCCTGCGGATGGTTCACGGCGAGGTCGGCGAGGACCTTTCGGTTGATAGCGACCGATTTCTTATCCAGGCCGGCGATCAGCTTGGAGTACGTGGTGCCATTCAGCCGGGCTGCTGCGTTGATACGAGCGACCCAGAGTCCCCGGTATTCGCGCTTCTTCGTTTTGCGATGACGATATGCATGCGTCTGCGCTTTTTCGACATGGCCCTTGGCGATTGTGTAGACTTTACTTCTACCACCCCAATAACCTTTGGCCTTTTGCAGGATTTTTTTCCTGCGGCGGTGTGATGCGACTTTATTCTGTGAACGCGGCATGAAACGATCTCCTTCTGATTAAGCTAACAAAAACCGTCGCACCTTGTACGCTTCGGTTTCGGCAACCAGCCCCGGTTTGCGCAGATGGCGTTTTCGTTTGGTTGATTTCGATGTCAATATGTGACTCCGGAATGCTTTCCGCCGTTTGATCTTTCCGGTCGCCGTCACTTTGTACGATTTCAGCGCCCGCCGGCGACTCTTCATCTTTGGCATTGTATGCTCCGTTATGTTGATTCTGCTGTTGATTTACTTCCTTCGGCCTTCTTCTTCGATTTGTCCGCGACGAAGTAGGCGATCATCTGGCGTCCTTCCATTTTGGCCGGAGCGTCAATCTTCGCAATATCTTCCAACTGTTCTGTAAATCTGTCAAGAATGGCTCGTCCCTGTTCCTGGTACGTTATCTCGCGACCCTTGAAAACGACAGTCGCTTTGACCTTGTGCCCTTCGTCGATGAACCCCCGCGCATGGCGAACCTTGAAGTCAAAATCATGTGTGTCGGTATTGGGATGGAAGCGGATTTCCTTCACCAGCGTCACGTGCTGGTGCTTCTTTTGCAGCTTTTCTTTCTTGGCAAGCTCATACTTGTACTTGCCGAAATCCATGATCTTGCAGACCGGCGGCTCTGCCGTCGGTACGATCTCGATCAGGTCCAACGCTCGTGCTGATGCCGCCGCGAGGGCTTCCTTTACCGTGAGCACTCCAAGCTGTCGTCCCTCATCGTCGATGACTCGAACCTGGGCTGCCCTGATTTCAGTGTTGATTCGTGCGCGCTCTTGCTTAATGGGGGAACCTCCTATAGAGTAAGTGATTTGCTCCGGATCGTGTCGAGGATCTTCTCCTGGAACGCTTCACGGGTGAGCGATCCAAGATCCCCTTTCTTGTGCTGTCGCACAGACACGGTGTTACTGGATTTTTCTTTTTCACCGACAACAAGCATGTACGGCACCTTTTTCAACTCCCAGTCACGGATCTTGTAACCGACCTTCTCGTTGCGATCGTCGACCTCAACCCGAACGCTCGCGGCCTTCAGTTGATCGACAATCTCCTTCGCATAGCCCAGATACTGATCCGTGATCGGAAGAATCGCTGCCTGCACAGGGGCCAGCCAGAGGGGAAACTCTCCGGCAAAATGCTCAATCAACACGCCGATGAAGCGCTCGAGAGATCCGAATGGAGCGCGATGAACAACCACGGGACGGTGTTTCTGGCTGTCAGCACCAGTATACTCAAGATTGAACCGCTCCGGCATGACGTAATCAACCTGCAC
>DATJQB010000181.1:0-2165 GCA_035506075.1 Bacteroidota bacterium
GGCCCCGACGTTCGACGATCTTTACTGGAAGAGCGGCGGGAATCCGAACCTTCATCCCGAACGGTCGCTCAGTTTCGATGCGGGCATCGTGATCGGCGGCGATGCGGTGATGCTGCCGCAGTTCGAGCTGAACTACTTCGATATCCGGACCGACGACAGGATCATCTGGACTCCCGACAAGACCGGACTCTGGACGCCAAAGAATCTTCAGAGTGTACGATCAGACGGGATCGAACTCATCGCGTCGTGGCGCCCGCTGGGTGACCACCTGAGCCTGAGCGCGATGTACACAAACTCCGACACAAGAAAAACCGCAGCGACGACGGCAGGCGATCAGACTGTGAACAAACAGCTTCCGTACATTCCTCACGAGACGGCCGGCATCTCATGTTCTGCCGCGCTCGGAAAAGCCAGGGTGAACGTGCGCTATGCCTACACGGGATTCCGGTTCATCACGGAGGCCAACGATCCGGGCTACCTCCTACCGGCGTTTGGCAAGGCCGACGCGAACCTCACCTACCGGGTTCTTGATGTGCCTGTGAGCGCCGACCTCCGGCTCGAAGCAACGAATATTTTCAATGCGGACTATCAGCTGTTTCCAAATTATCCGATGCCACTGAGGAGCTTCGCCGTCAAGGCGTTGCTGGAATTCTGATCCTTTACGTCCGCACACGTAGAACAGAACAAGTCCGGATCGTTCTCCGGGACAACCGATGGACATCACTTCAACCGACTCGACAATCATGAAACGAACGCAGCGATTCTTGCGACATCTGACTTCTCTTTTGCTCTCAATCCCCATCATCCTTGGCATCGGATGCAGGTCAAATCCTGCTGCGCCCCCCGATACAACTCCGACGAGCACAACCGGGGTCTACGTCCTGAACGAGGGGAATTACCAGCGCGGGAATTCGACGTTGACGGTCTTCCTGCCGGATTCGAACAAGGCATTCCAGGATGTTTTCGCCGGAGCCAATGGAAGGAAACTGGGCGACACGGGAAATGACATCGTGATCTATGGCGGCAAGGCGTACATGGTCATGAACGGATCGCAGAAAATCGAGGTCATTTCTCTTGCGACGAACAAGTCCGTCGGGACGGTGCAGCTCCCCGCGCAGCGTGATCCGTACAAGCTCGTGATCCTCAACGACGCGAAGGCGTTTGTCACGAACCTCTCGGATACGTCGATCACCGAGTTCAACCCGTCGACACTGCAGATTCTGACCGATCGGATCCGGGTTGGCCTCAACCCGATGGGAATTGCCTCGACAAACGGGAAGGTCTATATCTGCAATTCCGGTTTCGGCTATGACAGCACGGTCACTGTTCTCAACGCGACCACGGGAGGCCTCATCAAGACGATCGTGGTGGGGGACAGTCCGAGCGAGATCGGCATCGGTCCCAACAACGAAGTCATCATCAAGTGCGATGGCAGAACGGATTACATCAAGTCCGCAAACGACACGCCGGGATCGCTCTCGAAGATCAACTCGGACAACGATGTCGTGATCTCGAAAGTCACTCTCCCGCTTGTGACGTACGGCCACCCGGGGCGCATGGCTGTCAACAGCAAGGGGTTCGGTTACTTCCACGCGAGAAACGGTGTCATAAGATTCAACTACAACGCATCAATTATCGATGTCGGCGGCACCCCCTTCTCCACAATCGTCGGCTACGGCATCGCGTACGACGATGCGACAGACCGTCTCTATGTGACCGATCCGAAAGACTACGTCAATCCCGGCATCGTCTACATCATCAACGCAACCGGCGTCACGATCAACCAATTTGACGCTGGTGTGATTCCGGGCACCGTGGGATTCAAGCATTAGCCGTATATCTCTGCTCCTGCAGTTCATGGTTTCCCTCCTTGGCTCGATTCTGCACGCCGGGCGCTTGACATTTGCTGAGGGCTTCGGTAAAATTGGCTGGGGGGAACGGCAGGCTCGCAGGGTTTCGCACCATCACCCTGATTCCGCTTCATCGGAACGACCTCCGTTCATCCGGCGGTTGCCGGCTCCGGTTCCGCCACAGGCTTGCATCGTCGATCCTGCGATCAATCGTTAGGGGTGAGGTTGTGAGAGCTGCCACCAGATTGCCTCTTTTGTTCCTCCTTCTCTTCGCAGTCACATCGCTCTGCTTCGCTCAATACCAGTATCGCACCC
>DATJQB010000182.1:0-9226 GCA_035506075.1 Bacteroidota bacterium
GGCCGGGCCTGCGTGTGTACCGGCAGGCGGACGAGCTCCCGCGCATCCTCGGAGGCATGGGGATCGCAATCGTCTCAACATCGCGCGGCGTCATGACAGATCAGCAGGCGCGCAAACAACATGTCGGCGGCGAAGTTCTCGCCTATGTTTGGTAAACTGAGGAGAATGTACCGTGTCCCGAGTTGGCAGGAAACCGATATCAATTGTTAAAGGCGTTACCGTCACGAAAAAAGACGGCGCCGTCGTCGTGAAAGGTCCCAAGGGCGAGTTGTCCGCCACAGTGCATCCCGATATCACGATCGAGGTCAATCAGGCGGACGTGCAGGTGAGCCGTCACGCGGATGACTCGGCACACCGTGCGCTGCACGGACTCTGGCGTGCCCTGATTCAGAACATGATCAACGGCGTGACGCAGGGATACTCACGCAAACTCGAAATCGTTGGTGTCGGCTACAGGGCTGAGATGCGCGGCAAAAAGCTGCAACTCATGCTTGGTTACTCGCACCCGATCCTGTTCGGACCTCCGGACGGCATCACGCTCGAAGCGCCGACGCAGACGAGCATCATTGTGTCGGGCATCGACAAGCAGCTCGTCGGCCTGGTGGCCGCGAAGCTTAGATCCTTCCGTCCCCCCGAGCCGTACAAAGGCAAGGGTGTGAAGTACGAAGGAGAGTACATCCGTCGCAAGGCCGGCAAGGCCGCAGCAACGGCTGCGAAGTAACATCGCAAAACCGATTTGAAGAATTCTATTTTGTCCGAGGATTGCCGCCATGATTCAGAATAACAAATACAGCCGCTGGAAGAAAAAGAAAGCCAGCATTCGCAAGCAGGTTGCCGGGACACCGGAACGTCCGCGGTTGACCATCTACAGGAGCGCGCGCCACATCTATGCGCAGATTATCGATGACACAACGGGCAAGACGCTCGTGTCAGCCTCCACGCTTGCAAAGGACCTCCGTGAAGAGATGAAGGCGGTCAAGAGCGAGATGGAAGTCTGCAAGCTCGTGGGGAAATATGCTGCGAAGCGGGCACTTGAGCTGAAGATACAGAACGTCGTCTATGACCGTAACGGATATCTCTACCACGGCCGTGTGAAGGCTGTGGCGGATGGCGCCCGCGAAGGCGGCCTCAAATTCTAACAACTCACGACGGGAACGAGAGACACGATGTCAAAATTTAAAGCAGGCGAGCTTGAGCTCAAGGAAAAACTGGTCCACATCAACCGTGTAGCCAAAGTCGTTAAAGGCGGGCGCAGGTTCAGCTTCAACGCGATCGTCGTGGTCGGCGACGGCAACGGGCATGTTGGCGTGGGTCTCGGCAAGGCAAACGAAGTGGCCGATGCGATCGCCAAGGGTGTCGACGATGCCAAGAAAATGATCGTCACGGTGCCGATCGTGAAGGGAACGATCCCTCACGAGATCATCGGAAAGTTTGGTGCCGGGCGCGTGCTCCTGAAACCCGCGTCTCCTGGAACCGGCCTGATCGCCGGCGGCGGAGTGCGAGCCGTGCTCGAGTCTGCCGGTGTCAAAGACGTCCTCACGAAGCAGATGGGGTCGTCCAATCCTCACAACGTTGTGAAGGCGACGATGAAGGCGCTCCTCAGCCTGTCCGACGCACGGATGTCTGCCTCCCGTCGCGGCATTTCGCTCCCGGAATTGTTCCACCAAAACTAAGCAGGTGTGCAGATGTCAACAGGAACCAAAATCAAGATCACACAGATCGGCAGCGTCATCGATCAGAAGGAAAACGCGAAGCGGACCATCAAGGCGCTTGGTCTTGGCCGGCCGAACTACTTCGTCGTGAAAACGGACACCGTGCAGATCCGCGGTATGATCAATGCTGTCCGCCACCTCGTGCGCGTCGAGGATGTGAAGTAAGGTATCGTGTCCAAGGTTAAGGAAACAAGACGATGGCAAAAGATATTCTCAGCAATCTGACACCGGCAAAGGGCTCCAGGAAGAACACGAAGCGGATTGGCCGTGGCCAGGGATCCGGGCACGGAAAGACCGCGACGAAAGGGCACAAGGGAGCCAAGGCACGGTCAGGTCATAAATTCAAACTCTGGTTTGAAGGCGGGCAGATGCCGTTGTCACGGCGTGTGCCGAAGTTTGGTTTCAAGAGCCGCAATCAGGAGGAAGCTCAGGCGGTCAACGTTGAGAGCCTCGAGCGTGTGGTGACCGAGAAGCGATTGAGCGGGTCGGTGGTCAATCCCGAAGTGATGTACAGCCTCGGGCTGATCTCCAAGAAGCACGACCCGGTGAAGATCCTCGGAAATGGCGATCTCAAAGCCAAGCTCGAAGTGACAGCCCACGCATTCAGCAAGTCGGCGATCGCAAAGATCGAGGCGGCTGGCGGGAAAGCCACTGTGCTCAGCCAGAATAAGTCGTAGACGTGTTCTCAACGGAATGAACCAGAATGAGCAAACTCACAGAGACGTTTACAAACATCTTTAAGATTCAGGAACTCCGCGAGCGTATCCTGTTCACCGCCGCACTCCTGATCATCGTCCGGCTTGGATCCCATATCACGCTTCCGGGAGTCGATGCCCGCATCCTCGCGGACTACATCCGCAGATCGGGTGAGGGAACGCTCTTCGGTCTCTACGATCTGTTCGTCGGGGGAGCGTTCAGCAACGCAGCGGTCTTCGCCCTGGGTATCATGCCGTACATCAGTTCGTCGATCGTCATCCAGCTCCTCGGCGCTGTCATCCCGTACTTCCAGAAGCTGCAGAAAGAGGGAGAAGACGGGCGGAAGAAGATCACGCAGTACACGCGCTACGGAACGGTTCTTATTTCGATGCTGCAGGCGAGCGGCGTGGTGATCAAACTCGAAAGCACGGTTACACCGTCGGGCCCGATTGTGCCGGCTGCGGTGGCGGGATTTGGATTTGCCCTGAGCACCGTTGTGATCCTTACGGCCGGGACAATCTTCATGATGTGGCTCGGCGAGCAGATTACGGAGCGGGGCATCGGAAACGGAATTTCACTGATCATCTTCATTGGCATCATCGCCCGATTTCCGAACGCACTGCTCGATGAGTATCAGCTCATCCTTGCGGGCCGCAACGTGATTATCGAAATGGTGATCCTCGCCATGATGGGATTCATCGTCGCTGGGGTTGTGCTCGTGACCCAGGGAACGCGGAGAATCCCCGTCCAGTACGCCAAGCGGGTGATCGGCCGGAAAGTGTATGGCGGCGTCACGCAATACATACCGCTGCGCGTCAACACGGCGGGCGTCATGCCGATTATCTTCGCTCAGGCGATCATGTTCGTGCCCCAGATTATTTTCCAGTTCTTCCCGGACAGCGAGTTTGTCGATACGCTCAGCCGTGACTGGTTCGGGTACGGATCGTGGACGTATTCGTTCATCTACGCTCTTATGATTGTGTTCTTCACTTATTTCTATACTGCAATCGCTTTCAATCCGAAAGATGTCGCCGACAACATGAAGAAGCAGGGGGGCTTTATTCCGGGCATTCGGCCGGGATCGCACACTGCAGAGTTCGTTGACAACATCCTGACGAAGATCACGCTCCCGGGCTCCATCTTCCTGGCGATCATTGCAATCCTTCCGACCTTGATGTCGAAGGTGGGCGGTGTGACGCCGGGCTTCGCACAGTTCTTTGGCGGCACGAGCCTCCTGATCGTGGTCGGCGTTGCATTGGATACATTGCAACAGGTTGAGTCCCACTTGCTCATGCGCCATTACGACGGCTTCATGAAGAGCGGGAAGCTTCGCGGCCGGAGGGGCTAAGCACCCAGCGCTGATGGTCCGGATCAAGAGCAAGCGTGAAATCGATTTGATGCGGGAAAGCAGCAAGATTGTGGCGGATGTCCTCAGGCTTGTTGCTGCGCAGATCAAGCCGGGTGTCACCACGATCGAGCTTGATCGGCTGGCGGAGGAATACATCAGGTCCCTCGGAGCCATACCGGCGTTCAAGGGATATGGGCACTCGAAATCGAATTTGTTTCCCGCGACGCTCTGCACGTCGATTGATGAAGTGGTCGTGCACGGGATACCGTCGAAACGGGCTCTGAAAGAAGGGGAAATCCTCTCTGTGGATGTGGGGGTGGTGAAGGAAGGGTATTACGGAGACGGAGCCAGGACATACCCGGTCGGAGAGATTGCTGCAGAGAAATCGCGGCTGCTGAAAATTACAGAAGAATCGCTTCACAAGGGAATCGAACAGGCGGTTGTTGGGAACAGGCTTCATGATATCTCGGCCGCTGTGCAGACGCATGTTGAAGGAGCGGGATATTCGGTGGTGCGGGATCTTGTGGGTCATGGAGTAGGAGTAGAGCTGCACGAGGAACCGGCGGTGCCGAATTTCGGAAGGCCGGGGACGGGAATGAAGCTTCAGGAGGGGATGACCCTCGCGATCGAGCCGATGGTGAATGCAGGAGCGTGGCAGGTTCGCTTTGGAGCGGATGGCTGGACGGTCCTGACGCAGGATGGTCGACCGTCAGCGCACTTTGAACACACCATTGCGATTGTTGACGGTAAACCCGAAATCCTGACGACTTAAAACCAAACTATGGCAAAACAAGGCCCGATAAAAGTTGATGGTGTCATCACCGATACGCTGCCGAACGCAACGTTCAAGGTGAAGCTGGACAACGGGCATGAAATTCTCGCGCATATCTCGGGCAAGATGCGGATGCACTTCATCAAGATCCTTGTCGGAGATCGCGTGACAGTCGAAATGTCCCCGTACGATTTGTCAAAAGGCAGAATCACATACCGGTATAAGTAGTCGGAGCGCATTCATGAAAGTACGATCGTCTGTCAAAAAGATCTGCGACAACTGCAAGATCATCCGCCGCAAGGGGGTTGTCCACGTGATCTGCAAGAACCCGAAACACAAGCAGCGCCAGGGTTGAGGTCCGGAGCGAGCATCACACAGTGTGATGGCTGAGCCTGGATCTCGTCAAAGAATATTGGTTTCATTAAGAAGTCTCAAATCAGGAGAACACTTTTGGCACGCATAGCAGGAGTTGATTTACCGAAGAACAAGCGGGCAGAAATCGGCCTGACGTACATCTACGGTATCGGCCGCACGACCGCCCAGGCGATCCTCACGAAAGCAGGCATCGAGTACGGCAAGAAGGTCGGCGAGCTGAATGACGAAGAGGTGGCATCGATCCGATCGATTATCCAGGCGGACCACAAGGTCGAAGGTGCGATGCGGAGCGAAGTGCAGATGAACATCAAGCGCCTGATGGATATCGGCTGTTACCGCGGCCTTCGCCATCGCAAGGGCCTGCCGGCACGCGGCCAGAGGACACGGACGAACGCCCGTACGAGGAAGGGAAAGAGGAAGACAGTGGCAGGGAAGAAGAAAGCGTTAGAGAAGAAGTAATCACCGTCCATTGAAGGAGGTTTCGCTTGGCGAAACAGCAAGCTGGTGCACCAGTCACCAAGAAAAAGAAAAAAGTCCACGTTGATACGAACGGCAAAGCCTTCGTTAAAGCCACGTTCAACAATGTCATCGTGACGCTGACCGACACGTACGGCAATGTCATTACATGGTCGTCTGCGGGACGGAACGGTTTCAAGGGATCGCGCAAGAACACGCCGTTTGCGGCACAGGTGTCTGCTGAAGCGGCGGCGAAGGAAGCGCACGATCTCGGATTGCGCCGTGTGGAGGTGTTCATCAAGGGACCCGGTGCCGGACGCGAAGCAGCGGTTCGTTCGCTGCAGGCGGCGGGACTTGAGATCACGATGATCCGTGACATCACGCCGATTCCGCACAATGGGTGCCGTCCGCCAAAGCGCAGGAGAGTCTAGTACATTTTCAACGTTCGACTGGCGCCGGGAATCAACGGTTCATCGGAACAGAACATCGTCAGTCGACATTATTCAATGATCAAGGAGAGCCATGGCTCGTTACGTTGATGCCAGCTGCAAACTGTGTCGCCGGGAGAAGCAGAAGCTGTTCCTCAAGGGGACAAAATGCTACACTGAGAAGTGCCCGCTCGAGAAGCGGAGCTATCCGCCCGGACAACATGGGCAGAGCCGCCGCCAGAAGATTTCGGAGTACGGCGTGCAGCTTCGCGAGAAACAGAAAATCAAACGGTCCTACGGATTGCTCGAGACCCAGTTCCGCAACTATTTTGAGCGTTCGTTGAAACAGACCGGCCGCACGGGTGAGATCCTCGTCAAGACGCTTGAGCGCCGCTTCGACAATGTGGTGTACCGGATGGGCCTCGCCCCGTCACGCAAGTCGGCGCGTCAGCTGATCCTCCATCGGCACCTCCTGATCAACAACAAGATCGTTGATATCGCTTCGTACCTCATGAATCCGGGCGACGTGATCCAGGTTCGTGAGAAGAGCAAGAAGCTTGACCTCATCCACTCGTCGATGAAGCGCGTGAAAGATGCGGCAATGCTTCCGTGGCTCAGCCTCGACAAGGCGACGCTGACGGGAACGTTCCTCCAGGTCCCCGAGCGCGCAGATGTCCCGCTCAACGCGAACGAACAGCTCATCGTTGAGTTGTATTCGAAGTAACCTTAACGGTCGTTTACAGATGTTTCATCAACCCCGGTACGCCGGGGTTCAACGTCCTCGCCAACCGCGAGAGGAAAGAGAACTATGAGCAACGCATTAGTCCAAATGCCAGAAAAGATCGAGATCGACGAGAGCTCCCTGACCCCAACCTTCGGGCGCTTTACTGTCCAGCCGCTCGAGAAGGGTTTTGGAGTGACGCTTGGTAATTCTTTCCGTCGAGTATTGTTGTCGTCGCTTCCCGGTACCGCAATCACTGCGATCAGGGTCGACGGCATTCAGCATGAGTTCTCCACAATCAAAGGCGTGGTGGAAGATGTGGCCGACCTGGTTTTGAATCTCAAACAGGTCCGTATCAAACCGATCAACAAGAAACTCACGAAGGTCACGCTGGCCATCAAGGGACCCGGTGCGCTGAAGGCAGCCGACATTCAGAAGGCTTCCTCGGAACTCGAAGTGCTTAACCCTGATCTCCACCTGGCATCCATCGGGAAAGAGGCGGACTTTGAGCTTGAGCTGCGCCTGGGGCGCGGCAAAGGCTATGTGCCGTCGGAAGAAAATAAGGCCCCCGATCAGCCGATTGGGACAATCGCCATCGACTCCATCTTCACGCCGATCAGAAACGTGCGCTTCTTTGTCGAGCCGACGCGTGTCGGCGGCCAGACAGACTTTGAAAAGCTGATCCTCGAGATCGAAACCGATGGTTCGATCACGCCGGAGGAAGCCCTCACGCATGCAGGGAAGATCCTGCGCGATCACATCCAGCTCTTCATCAACTTCGAAGCCGAACCGGAAACGGAGAAGGTCGAGAGCGAGGAAGAGGCAAAGCTTGCATCGATCCGCAAAACGCTCAAGATGTCGGTGGACGAGCTCGAACTTTCCGTTCGCTCGCATAACTGCCTGCGCTCGGCGAACATCAAGACAATTGCCGACCTGGTGCGCAAGGATGAGGGGGAGCTGCTGAAGTTCCGGAATTTTGGACGCAAGTCGCTCGCAGAACTTTCAGCGATCGTCGACGAGCTCGGACTCAATTTCGGCATGGATGTGGACAAGTATTTGAAGGACGGCAACGAGTAAAACTCGCCGGCCGTCAGAACGAGTTTGTGTTGTTCAGCTATCATTAAGAGGAAATGAAGAATGCGTCATCAGAAGGCAGGTCGAAAACTCGGAAGGACAGCGAGCCATCGCAAGGCTACGCTCTCCGCACTTAGCGTCGCAGTCATCCGGCATAAGAAGGTCCGCACGACCACCGCGAAAGCAAAAGAAGCGCGGATGGTTGTCGAGAAGCTCATTACGCGGGCGAAACGGGCAGTTGCGAAAGAAGGTGACGGAAAACCCAAGGATGTTCACGCCCGCCGTGAGGTGTTCGCATTCCTGCGCGACCGTGATGCCGTCAGTACACTCTTCAACGATATCGCTCCGAAGGTCGCCACCCGCGCCGGAGGATATACCCGCGTGGTAAAGCTCGGCCAGCGTCTCGGCGACGGTGCTGAGGTGTCGATCCTGGAACTCGTCGATTTCAACCTGGGACAGGAAAAGGCCGCTCCGAAGCCGAAAGCGAAAGCCACCGCAGCACGCAAGAGGGGACCGAAGAAGGAAAAGAACGAAACAACGAAGAACGCCGAAGAGGCGAAGACGGAAACCGCCGCCGCGGAAACGCCGGCGCATGCTGAATCGTCCGAGCCGAAGACCGCGGAGTCTGACTCCAACTAGTGAGAGTAGACTATTCTTTCTGGTTTTGTCGAAGAGAGGGAAGTCTCCATGCTCAAAATCATCTCTGCTGAATTTCTCCAGGGTGTAGCAGATCTTCATCAACTTCCGAAGAATGAGCTGAAAGAAGTCTTGTTCATTGGCCGGTCCAATGTCGGCAAGTCCTCGTTGCTGAACAAGATGTGCAACCGGAAGAACCTCGCACGCTCAAGCTCCACGCCGGGCAAGACGAGGGAGATCAACTACTACATCATCAACAACCAGTTCTATTTCGTCGACCTGCCCGGCTATGGCTACGCCAAAGTCCCGGAACAGATGCGCGCGGGATGGAAACGCCTCATCGAGGATTTCCTCAAACGCGGTCGCCCCATCGCCCTTGGCATGCAGCTCATCGATTCACGCCAGGAGCCGACGCCGCTCGATCTGATGATGATGGACTGGCTCGAGTACTACGAAATTCCGTACCTCCTCATTCTCACGAAGGCCGATAAACTTCCCGTGAGCAAGCTCACGAAGCAGCTCGAAGCATACAAGGTTCGCTTCAGTCAGCAGCTGACCGAAGGCTCGTGCAGAGGAATCGTCCCGTTCTCGATCATCACGAGCGATGGCAAGTCGGAGCTGCTCCGGCTCATTGATGTCCACATGAATCATTCGATGAACCAGAAGAAGGAGGCCGTCTGACGGCACGTTCTTGAAAACATGTTTGGTGGTACAAACCAGGGGCTGTCTCCAACGAGACAGCCCTTGTTGTTGATGGCGAGCTCTTTTTTCATCGCGTTGCGATCACGGACGGTTTAAACCGTCGACCCAAAGTTTGCAGAAAAATGACAATTCAGCTCCCTGATCCATCCCCTGTCATGGCTCCAGCACTCGTTCACACACGTCACCATCAACACTCGGGGCGGCTACGATGAACCGTTTGGTGTTAAGATGAAGGGTGATTGGGCCCAGGCGTGCATCGCCGATGAACTTCCGCTTGACTTCGTCCCCGAGGAGTAGGCTCGTCCA
>DATJQB010000183.1:0-6941 GCA_035506075.1 Bacteroidota bacterium
GAACGAAACTTTCACGTTTTCCATTTTGTATTGAGAGCCTTGTCTGGCCACAACGAGTGAGCCGGCAGGGGGATGACTCAGGAGCAGAACAGTGAGCGGCATTCTCGGTAAAAAGATTGGAATGACAAGTATCTTTGATGATAATGGGCAGATGATTCCCTGCACCATCATCGAGGCCGGTCCGTGCTATGTCACGCAGGTCAGGACGAAGGACAAGGACGGGTATGAGGCGGTCCAGCTCGGCTTCGATGAAATCAAGGAGCGGCTTGTGAACAAGCCATTGAAGGGACACTTCAAGAAGAGCGGCGTCAAGCCGCTGCGCCTCATCTCGGAGTTCCGCAACGTCAACGGGACGCAGTTCCAGGTTGGTCAGGAAGTGCGCGTCGACGCCTTTGTCCAGGGCGACATCGTCGATGTCAGCGGCCGGTCGAAGGGTCGGGGCTTCCAGGGCGTCGTGAAGCGGCATCACTTCGGTGGTGTCGGCATGACCACCCACGGCCAGTCGGATCGCGTGCGCGCTCCCGGATCCATCGGAGCGAGCTCGTATCCTTCGCGTGTCATGAAGGGGCGGCGCATGGCGGGCCGGATGGGCGGAGACCGCGTCACAGTGAAGAACCTCCAGGTTCTCAAGGTGATCGCTGAATCCAACATTTTGATTGTGAAGGGGTCTGTCCCAGGTGCCATCAACAGTTATCTCGAAATCGTAAAACAGAGCTGAGACGCAGTGCTCGGGAAGAAAATCCATGGAGTTAGAAGTCTATAAGAAAGACGGTTCGAAGAGCGGCGAGAAAGTCACGCTCGCACCCGAAGTCTTCGAGATCACGCCGAACGATCATGCGATCTACCAGGCAGTCCGGTCGATCCAGGCCAACCAGCGTCAGGGGACGCACAAGGTCAAAGGGCGGAGCGAAGTCAGCGGTGGCGGCAAGAAGCCGTTCAAGCAGAAGAAGACAGGTCGCGCCCGCGCCGGTACAACACGATCCGGAGTGTGGGTGGGCGGCGGTTCGATATTCGGACCTCATCCGCATGATTACCATGTGAAGCTCTCGGCGAAAGTCAGGGTGCTTGCACGGAAGTCGGCCCTCAGCTACAAGGCGAAAGACAATTCGATCGTCGTCGTGGAGGATTTCAGCATGGACGCGCCGAAGACAAAGGAGCTGACAGCAATGCTGAAGGCTCTTTCGATCCTCGGCAAGAAAACGTTGGTGCTGACGACGAAGAACGAAGAGGGGATTTACAAGTCCGGCCGCAATGTCCCGACCGTCAGTGTGCGGGAAGCCGGCAACGCTTCGACCTATGATATTCTCGACACGCAGGTGCTGCTCATTCAGAAGAGCGCCGTCGAAGTTCTCCAGAAATCGTTGATGAACTAGGCAAGAGCCATGACTGGAATTTTGAAGCGACCGATCGTCACAGAAAAAATCACAGGACTGCAGGACAAGCGGCAGTTCTCCTTCGAAGTGTCGCCCGACGCGAACAAGATTCAAATCGCGCAGGCGGTCGAGAAGAAATTCAAGGTGACCGTAACAAGCGTCCGCACCATGCTCGTGAAGGGAAAGCGCAAGACGCAGCTGACCCGCAGAGGCCGGTTCGAGGGACGCAAGAACACCTGGAAAAAGGCGATTGTCACCCTGAAAGAAGGGGACAAGATCGACTACTTTGAAAATGTCTGATTGAGCGAAGAGCAGGTATCCTATGGCAATCCGAAAACTACGGCCGATGACTCCCGCGACGCGATTTTATTCGATCGCGACGTTCGAGGAAGTCACCAAGACCACACCCGAGAAGGCGCTGCTTGCGCCGGTGAAGAAATCGGGGGGAAGAAACAATACAGGACGCATCACATCCCGTCACCGCGGGGGTGGACACAAGCGGATGTACCGAATCGTCGATTTCAAGCGCGAGCGGCATGGCGTTGAAGCAAAGGTCACTGCAATTGAGTACGACCCGAACCGTTCCGCCCGAATCGCTCTCGTTCAGTACATCGACGGAGAAAAGCGCTACATCCTGGCTCCGGAAGGAATGAAGGTTGGTCAGAAGCTGATGTCCGGTCCCGGCGTTGAAGTCCAGGTCGGCAACGCTCTGCCGTTGTCCGAGATCCCGGCTGGTACGTTTGTCCACAATGTCGAGGTGAAGCCGGGCAAGGGGGGGCAAATGGGGCGCAGTGCAGGCAACTCGCTGCAGCTGATGGCGAAGGAAGGCGATTTTGTTACGCTGAAACTCCCCTCCGGCGAAGTCCGCAAGATCCCTGCGATTTGTTACGCGACCGTCGGTGTCGTCGGTAACTCGGACCATGAGAACATCAGTCTCGGCAAGGCGGGGCGCTCACGCTGGCTCGGCATCCGTCCGCAGTCACGCGGCATGGCGATGAACCCGGTTGATCACCCGATGGGGGGCGGCGAAGGCCGTTCGAAATCGGGAGGCGGCTGGCAGCATCCTGAATCGCCATGGGGCAAATACGCGAAGGGTTTGAAGACGCGCAAGCGGAAGAATCAATCGAACAGATACATTGTGAAACGTCGCAAGTAAGTCAGTCTCTCACTTTAACAGAAGAAGAGCGCAATGAGTCGTTCACTGAAAAAGGGTCCATACGTCGACCCGAAACTGGGGCAGAAAGTTGAAGCCCTGAACAAGTCGAATCAGAAAAAAGTCATCAAGACCTGGGCCCGGTCCTCCACGATCACGCCTGACTTTGTCGGGCACACGTTTGCCGTGCACAACGGGAACAAGTTCATCCCCGTGTATGTGCAGGAAGCCATGGTCGGCCACAAGCTCGGTGAGTTTGCGCCCACGAGGGTGTTCCGCGGTCACCCCGGTCTGAAGTCTGAGAAAACTACATCCCCCGCATAGCGGCATAGTGAGGATTTTTCATGGAAGCTCAAGCGATTAATCGTTTTGTAGGAACATCACCACGGAAGATGATGATTGTGATCGATCTGATCCGCGGCCGCGGGGTCGAGGATGCACTGACGATCCTTCATTTTTCCCCCAAGCATGCCGCCAGGAGTGCAGAGAAGGTTTTGCGCTCGGCGATCTCGAACCTTCAGAGCAAGGACGAAGGGGGACGGATGGACACGGCGACGATGTACGTGAAGGAAGTGTTCGTCGACGGCGGTCCGATGATGAAGAGAATTTCGCCTGCACCGATGGGACGCGCGTTCCGAATCCGGAAGCGGTCGCATCATTTGACAATCGTAGTCGCCACCCGCGACGCCAAGGCGAAGGCAAAGCCGGCAGCTCAGAAAGCTGCAGCGGCGGAAGAGCCCGCGCCGAAGGCGAAAAAGAAAGAACCGAAAGCCACGAAACAGGAACAGAAGTCGGAAACGACGGCTAGTTAAGAGGAGGATCTCTTGGGTCAGAAAACCAATCCGGTTGGATTTCGTCTCGGCATCACAAAGTTGTGGGATTCAAACTGGTATGACGAGAAAGGGTTCTCAGGCAAGCTTCAGGAGGACCTGATGGTTCGGAATTATGTCCGCAACCGTCTGAAGAAAGCTGGAATCTCCCGCATTCAAATCGATCGCACACCGAAGCGCGCTGTAATCACCATCCACACGTCGCGCCCGGGCATTGTCATCGGCAAAAGCGGGAAGGAGATCGCCCAACTCGAGGAAGAGCTGAAGAAGGTGACCTCGAAGGAAGTCAAGATCCTTATCCATGAGATCAAGCGGCCTGAGCTGGATGCCCAGCTCGTGGCGGAAGCAATCGCCTCGCAGATCGAAGGAAGAATTTCGTTTCGTCGTGCGATGAAACAGTCGATTACAGCCGCGATGCGCATGGGTGCCGAAGGCATCCGCGTGATGTGCGGCGGCCGGCTGGGTGGAGCAGAAATTGCACGCAGCGAACAGTACAAGGAAGGACGCATCCCGTTGCACACCATCCGCGCTGACATCGACTACGCGACAGCAACCTCACGGACGATCTATGGAGCGATCGGCGTGAAGGTATGGATCTGCAAAGGCGAGATCCTTGGCCCGGTGAACCGCTAAGAAGGAGTGACTGATTTATGTTGATGCCAAAGAGAGTGAAGTACAGAAAAGCACAGCGCGGGCGCATGAGAGGGAAAGCAACCCGCGGGGCACAAGTCGCCTTCGGCGATTTTGGACTCAAGGCGATGGAGCCGGGCTGGATCACGCAGCGTCAGATCGAAGCCACCCGTGTCGCGTTGACCCGCATGATGAAGCGCGAAGGAAAAGTCTGGATCCGTATTTTCCCGGATAAGCCGGTGACGAAGAAGCCGGCAGAAACCCGTATGGGCAGCGGCAAAGGTATTCCCGAGTTCTGGGTGGCCGTCATCAAGCCGGGGCGCATCATGTTCGAACTTGGCGGCGTCACGCGTGAGCTGGCTGCCGAAGCGTTCCACCTGGCTGCGCACAAGCTTCCCATCAAGACGAAGTTGGTCACGCGGGTCGATTACGAGGCCCACTAATACTACGAGGCAAAGGAGTTTTCAATGAAAGCGTTTGAATTACGTGAGCTCTCCGATACGGAGCTTGTACGGCGGATCCAGGAAGAAGAAGAGAGTCTGGCGAATCTTCGTTTCCAGAAGGTCATCAGCCAGCTTGAGAATCCGATGAAGCTTCGGTTGACGAGGAAAGACATCGCACGGATGAAGAGCATTCTCCGCGAGCGTCAATTGAAGAAACCCGAGCCAAAGACCGATCAACCTGCTAATCAGAAGAAGGCGTAAGGAATGAGCACTGCCGCGACAACAGCCCCCGCCCAGCGCAAGCAACGGAAAGTCCGCGTTGGCAAGGTCATCAGCAACAAGATGGAAAAGAGCATCGTGGTGTCACTGGAGCGAAAGGTTCCGCACCGGCTCTACAAGAAGTACTACAAGCAGACATCGACGCTGATGGCGCATGATGAGAAGCGGGAAGCAGGGATCGGAGATATTGTGAAGGTCATGGAAACCCGGCCGATAAGCAAGCAGAAGCGATGGCGCCTGGTGGAAGTGGTCGAGAAAGCAAAGTAAGTATCTGGTCCTGTACACGACGAGCATTTCGAGGAGTATCCCATGATCCAGGAAGAAACGAATCTTGTAGTTGCAGACAACTCCGGTGCAAAGAAGGTGCGCTGCATCCGGGTTCTCGGCGGTCACGACCGGCGCTATGCGTCGGTGGGTGACCTGGTAGTCGTCTCGGTGAAGAGCGCGATTCCTGGTGCCCCGGTAAAAAAAGGGGAGGTCTCCCGTGCAGTCGTAGTGCGCACGAAGAAGGAAATCGGACGCAAGGACGGAACGTTCATCCGGTTTGATGAGAATGCCGTGGTGCTGCTGAATCCGCAGGGCGAGCCCCGCGGAACCCGCATCTTCGGCCCCGTCGCACGCGAGCTTCGCGAGCGTCAGTTCATGAAAATTGTTTCGTTGGCCCCTGAAGTACTCTAACGGTTGAAGGATAGTCGTATGCATGTTCATAAGAATGACACGGTACTGGTGATCTCCGGCAATTCGCTGGGCAAACAGGGGAAAGTCCTGAAGGTATTTCCGGACAAATCCCGCGTGATCATCGAAAGCGTCAATATCGTCAAGCGGCACGCCCGTCCGACACAGAAGAATCCCCAGGGGGGCATCGTTCAGAAAGAGGGGCCGATCAGTGCGGCAAACGTGATGGTGATCTGCCCGAAGTGCAACGAGGCGACCCGCGTTGGCCACACGCATGTGGTCGATCCTTCGAACCGGAAGCGGAAGACGATGCGGACCTGCAAGAAATGCAATGAAATGTTTTAGTCTGAAGAAGTTCCTCTTGGAGAATTGAACATGGGAAAAGAGAAAGACCAGCAGAAGAAGCCTGAGGGAAAAGGCAAAGAGCAGAAGCAGGGGAAGGCCGCGCCGGAAGCGGCGGCGAAGAAGGCCCCCGCGAAGCGCGAGCCCGCACCCCCGGCCCGTCTGTTCGTGAACTACAAGAAAGAAATTATCCCCCAGTTGATGAAGAAGTTCCAGTACAAGAGCATCATGCAGGTGCCGAAGCTGGTCAAGATTTCCATCAACAGCGGCGTCGGGGTTGCGACCCAGGATCCGAAGCTTCTCGATGCGACAGTCAAAGAGCTCGAGGCGATCACCGGACAGAAGGTGGCGATCACGAAGTCGAAGAAGGCAATTTCGAATTTCAAACTCCGCGAGGGACTTGCGATCGGCGCCAGGGTCACCCTGCGGCGCGGGATCATGTATGAGTTCGTCGACCGTCTGATAAGCATCGCCCTGCCGCGCGTGCGTGACTTCCGCGGCGTGTCCGACAAGTCGTTTGACGGTCACGGCAACTACACGCTGGGCATCAAGGAACAGATCGTGTTCCCCGAAGTCGATGCCGACAAGATAACCCGAATCAACGGAATGGACATCACGTTTGTGACGACGGCAAAAACGGATGCCGAGGCGTACGAGTTGCTGAAGGCGTTCGGGATGCCCTTCGTAAAACGACAAGAAGTGATTCAATCAGCAGCATAACGACTACTGGAAGGAGTTGCTTTGGCACGCTTAGCGATGCGAGTGAAGGCGAAGAGGACGCCCAAGTACAAAATACGTCAACACAACCGCTGCGGCATTTGCGGACGCCCGCGCAGCTACTACCGTAAATTTGGCATTTGCCGCATCTGTCTGCGGAATCTGGCCCTCGATGGGAAGATTCCGGGTGTGCGAAAAGCCAGCTGGTAACATTCGCCGTAGAATATCTTTATTAGGAGACTTGGTTCGATGTCGATGACAGACCCCATATCAGATTTTTTGACGCGCATTCGTAACGCAGGGAAGGCGAAGCACAAGAGAGTTGATATCCCCGCGTCGAACGTTAAGAAAGCCGTGGCGCAGATCCTCGTGGATGAGAAATTCATCTCGACCTTCACCGTCCTCGATGACGGCAAGCAGGGCGTTCTGCGCATCCACCTGAAATACAGCGGCGGCAGGCCGGTCATTTCAGGACTGCGGCGCGCAAGCAGGCCGGGCC
>DATJQB010000184.1:0-2746 GCA_035506075.1 Bacteroidota bacterium
CTGTGTCAGTTGGGATCTGGCCACACTCAACTTCCATTTCCGATCACACCCTCTTGTTGTGACTCCGTCTCGCCTTGGTTTGCGTCAAATACTTCGGAAAGAGTCGGAGCAATCCCTGTCGAGCTCTCTGTTGGATCAAGCACTTTCTGACGATTCGTCATGCCGCATAGCAATCTGTCGGTGTGACTGGATCAGAGGGACTTCGATGATCATCTGAATCAAGGTGAATTGAGGTGTTGCTCATAAATCAGTTCTCCTTATTGAATCATCGCCCCTTCATCGATCTGGACCTCCTTCCAGGATGTTGGGATTCGATTGAGAAGATCTTAGCTGGCTGGAGCAGACGTCCCGCCGATTGGAGCCGAAAGGTCAAGCGGATCTCTTCATTGAACTCCAAGGAATTGCAAGTCAGTATTGCTTTGCAGGCCGAGACCAAACATCAAAAATTCGACGATTTTCGGCACTTCTTGATACCGGGATTCTTACAGCTTGATTTTGTCGGGACAGAAGGCTATCTTGAATGTGCAAGAGGCGGATCCTGCTCCTTTTCGTCCGGAGCTCTGATGGAGTTTGGCTGATCAGGAATGGAAAGCTTTGATCCGCAAGCGATTGGTTGCCGGACCGGTTCGTCGGAGCATTGTAACGAAACCGATTTGCAGCCGTAAGAATCAGTTAGACACGTTTCAAGGGGGAAATTTGGGGACGATTTTGACCAATAGAATCAAGGTCTTTTTGCTGTTTGCCGGTCTCATTCAGGTGTCCGCCACTATGGTCGGATGCTTTCAGCCTGAATCGTCATTTGCGAACAAGCAGGATGACATTCGGGCGACTTTTGGGGGCAAGTCCGAGGCAGTGATGCCCGTTGCAGTTGACCAGAGGACCGAGAACTCCGTTCAGCGTTATGGAATGCTTGTCCAGCACTATTCAAATCGATATGACCTGGACTGGCGGCTGGTCATGGCGGTGATGAGGCACGAGTCCCGATTTGTGGCCGATGCAGTGAGCAGCAAGGGGGCTTTTGGACTGATGCAGATCATGCCAGCCACGCAACTCGAACTCGCTGGAAAACTCGGTGTTGACGAGACCAGCACTCCGCTCAATAACATCAAAGCTGGCGCTTTTCATCTCCAGCAATTGTACAGGGCGATTGAGGCAGATGACGAAGACAACCATATCCGGTTGACACTTGCTGCCTACAACGCCGGTCTGAACCGCATCCTGGATGCTCAGGACGTCGCAGTGTACCTCGGCGACGATCCCAACAAATGGGAATCCATCAAGTCTGCTCTTCCGCTCCTCTCAAAGCGATATCAGGGACTACATCATAATATCTGGCCATCAGGAAAGCCTCGGGCCGGGTTCTTCACGGATTGGCACCAGACGATCAGTTACGTCGAATCGGTGATGTCCTATTATGGGCACTACCAGGTGGCTCTCAAGTAGTCCAACTTCCTTGTCGGAATCGATTTCGCTGCCGAACGGTAGCTTCGGAAAGAAATCGAGTTCCACCTCCAGAGACCCTGTGGTTGTGTCGATATTCTGACAGCAGCTCATTGTCGTGTGTCGCTGCAGATTGATAATACCATTGGATTTGAATATATTCCGCCAGAATGATCAGCTTCGAACGAGGAAATATCAGGGCGCCAGAGCTCTACGGCAATTTCTGGATGAACTCTGAGCCCATCATGCTCCGAGATCTCCGGGGGTCTGTGGCCCTGGTGGACTTCTGGGACTATTCCAACGCCGGAAGTTTGCGCGCCCTTCGCTATGTCAAGGAGTGGGCAGCCAGGTACCGTGAGTTCGACCTCAGCGTCATAGGTGTTCATACACCACAGTACGCGTTCGGCAGGAATCCTGCGAATGTCAGCGAGGCGATCCGCCATCTCGAAGTTGGCTTCCCTGTAGTCATGGATAACGATGCCATCATCTGGTCTGCATACTCCAACCGGGTTTGGCCAACCCGTTATCTTATCGATCGCGATGGGTTTCTGCGGTTCGCACACGCAGGGGAGGGAAGCTACGAACGTTTCGAGCGCTCTCTCCAATCATTGTTGATTGAGGCAGGGTATCGGGGAGCGTATCCGGACACTGTGCCTCCGATGCGTGAAAGCGATGTCCCGGGCGCCGTTCTCCAAAGAGCGACTGCGGAGATTCAGCTTGGCTATCTGCGCGGAACATTGGGGAATCCTGAAGGGCATGGTCCGGAGTCGACGGTTCTCTTTGACGACCAGGGATTTCATCTCAACGGTCGTGTCTATCTCCGGGGGAAATGGTACAGTGAGCGGGAAGGTGTCCGGTACGACGGCGAGTCAGCAGATGAAGGGGGAGCGACTGTCACCTACGAAGGATGCGACGTCAACTCTGTCATGAGCCTTGAAGGCGGTTCGCCGGGAAAGGTTTTTGCAAAACAGGACAAGCAGCATCTGACGAAGGAGAATGCCGGAGGAGACATCCGGTTTGAGAAAGATGGTTCGAGCTATATCCTCGTCGATCGGCCCCGCGATTTTCATATCGTGTCCAACAGGGAGTTCGGCGAACACGAGATTGCCTTGACGACAACTTCAGCGGGTGTCGAGTTGTTTTCGTTCAGCTTTCTTACAGGTGTCGCTGCTGAATTTGTATCGGACAATTGACGCAATGCGGGACGATTGAAGTCCCGTCAAAGTTCTTTCACGTAACGTGCGTTGAACGGACTCATCGTAAGTGGAGATGAGTATGCCGCGGCAGACTTTTCACATGCTGTTTC
>DATJQB010000185.1:0-7643 GCA_035506075.1 Bacteroidota bacterium
AATTCCACATCGTGAGATGCTTGTATTTTCTGTCCAGCGCCCCGGCTTTCTCCCCCAAACCATAGTACTCCTCGCTCTGAGGCATCTGCTTCCAGATCCTCACGGCGCTGCCGCTCCAGGAAATCCCGCGCTCATCGTCGCGGTTGAGAATCGTGCCGTTCCTGTCGAGGAAGGTCATTCTGAGTGGATTCTTCGAAATCCGGACCACCATCTCTGCTGTCGAGAGGCTTACCGCGTCGCTCGTTTCTTTGACATCGAGAGGCACCCGGCTCCAATCACGCCGTACGACAGCGCACGACTGATCGGGCAGGAATTTCCCATCCCGGGCAACCCGAACCCGGACCAGGTCGGGGGCAAGCACAGAAATCCGGACGACTGTCCTCCCGGCATTCAGGCTGATCCCTTCTTCATCGCGGACGAACGAATCAACCTTACCGATCGATTGCCATTGTGCGCCCGCGGGGACAACGAACAAGGCGACGAGGAGGAGTGCGAAACGGATCGTCTTGAACCTGGCAGAGAGCATATCAGACCTTTCAGGCGGATTGGGACATGGAATGACGGGAGCGCGGTGTGAGGAAGAAGATGAAATAAATTGCTGACGTTTTCAAGAACGAGACTCATTTCAGAGAGGTGTAGTCTCGAGCCAACGGTTTGATGCGTCTTTAGGACATTCTGGTGTCAATTTCCCCCTGTTTCAGCCTGCTCGCCCCGTATTTTTCCCTGGCACGCGGCTTGTGCGAATATCTGCAGCAACGGAAGACTTCTACGAGGTGGGCCATGAAAAAACTAGCGTTCATATTCTTCGTCCTCGGGACATTCACAGCATTCGCACAGTCGACAGATCCGAACTCGGAGCAATTCTCCGACAATGGGGCTTCAAGTTTCGGTGATGCAGGGTCGTTCTACAATACGCTGACTCCGTACGGCGAGTGGCTGGAGGTCGATCCCGGATTCTATGCCTGGCGGCCCACGCATGTGGGCGCTGACTGGCGTCCGTATATGTATGGACGGTGGGCGTGGACAGACTATGGATGGTACTGGGTCTCCAATGAGCCGTTCGGCTGGGCAGTATTCCACTACGGCCGATGGTACTTCGACGACAACTATGGCTGGCTGTGGATCCCCGACCGCACATGGGCACCCGCTTGGGTTGAGTGGCGTTACAACGATGATTATCTCGGCTGGGCACCGCTGCCTCCCTATGCATCATTCAGTCTGCACGTCGGGATACGATTTACGACCCGCTGGTTTGCCCCCTACCGGTACTGGAACTTCGTGCGATACCGTTCCTTTGGGTCGTCGTACATGTATCGGGAGATCTTGCCAATCGAATACTCTCGCCGATTAATCGGCTCCACACGCACAGGCGGCAGATACGACATTGAGGGAGATCGGATCATCAACAGGGGAATTGACAGGACCATCATCGACCGGCGGGGAGGCTACACACGGACAGCCCGTGTCGATCTTCGTGGGGGCAACGGCGGTGAGAGGTTCGTCCAGAACAGGGATGATGAACGAATCGTTGTCTATCGCCCCGACCGGACAAGCCTCAGCCGATCTCCGGAAGGCATGGACGTGCGGCGCACGGAGAGGGGAACGTCCCTTGAGATTCAGAGGATCGAACGACCGCCGCGCGAGACAGCGCGTCCGCAGGGGCAGCGCGAACCCGAAGGCACTCGCCCGGTAACGCGAGAGAATGTCCAGCCTCCACAGGAACGGTACCGACAGCCCGAAACTTCGACGAGGCGAGATGAGCAGGTGCAGCGGCCGCGGAACGAACGAAGAATTTCCCTGCCTCAGGGGCCGAGTGTCGAACACCGTGAACCGGGAGCGAGAAACGGCGACAGGAATACTACAATCCGGCAGGAACAGCGGCACGAGAACCAGGGTCAGCATCAGCGGGTCGAACAACGATCCGCCCCAAGTCCGAAACAGGAGAGTTCCAAAGGAAATGAGCAGAACCGGCGGGAAGGTGGGAAACGGCGGGACTGAGCATCGGGAACTCCCGACAACAGAAACGGCGTCTGAACTATCGGACGCCGTTTCTATTTTTGTACCGAACTCTCTGCCCTTCAGATTTTGTCGAGGATCACCTGCATGTCTTCGGGAAGATCGGAGTCAAAGGAAACTTCTGCTTTCGTTGACGGGTGGATGAACCCGATCGTTTTGGCATGCAGGGCCTGGCGGTTGATGAGCTTGAGCAGGTTCTGGGCGTGCTGGGATTTTTTTGCGTCCAGTCCTCCCCATTGCGGGCTCCGTCCTCCGTATGTTGGATCGCCGAAGACCGGGTGACCAATGTGCGCAAGGTGAACCCTGATTTGATGCGTGCGGCCGGTGCGCAGCTTGAGCCGGATGAGTGAAAGGAAATCGTACGTCCGCAGTACCTTGTATTCCGTAACGGCGTGCTTGCCATCGGCAGTCACTGCGACTTTCTTTCGATCCCTCTTGCTCCGGCCAAGGTTTGCTTCGATGGTCCCTTTCTCTTCTTTGAACGTTCCCCACACAATCGCCCAATACTCGCGCGAGATTGTTCGTCTCGAAAATTGCTTCGCCAGCAGATGATGCGCCACGTCGTTCTTCGCAACCACCATCAGGCCGGTGGTGTCCTTGTCCAGGCGATGAACGATCCCCGGCCTCAGTTCCGTGTTCAGACTGGAAAGGCTGTTACAGTGATACAGCAGGGCATTGACGAGCGTACCGGTGTAATTGCCGTAGGCGGGATGCGTCACCATTCCTGCGGGTTTGTTGACGATCAGAAGCTGATCGTCCTCGTAGACGATCGAAAGAGGAATCTCTTCGGGCCGTGCCTCAGGCCGCGGCGGATGCGGCAGCGTGATTTCGATGTTCTCCCCGGGAGCAATCAGGTGACTTGCTTTCACCTGCTTGTCGTTGACGAGCACAAATCCTGCGTCGATCGCAGCTCTCACTTTGTTGCGCGTCGCGTTCTGAATCTGGTGTGTCAGGTAGATGTCGATTCGCTCTTTGGATTGCTTCGGAGGGACAACGATGTGGATCTTCTCGAGCGCTTGCGGATCGATGGGTTGTGGCGATGTGGTTTTGGCAGAACCTGCCATATTACGATGGAGAGTTATGCGAGCCGTCGATCCTGTCGCTCGTATCGGGCAAGGGATTCGCGGCCGGAGCCGGGACGCCAGACGGGACATCCTGACTCAGCGGTCCCTCTGCGAGAGGCTGTACGGCTTCTTCTGTCTCGGTGAAGCGTTTGTGGAACACGAGGAGCATGATGACGCCGATTGAAACCGATGAGTCGGCGAGATTGAATACTGGAAAGCGCGTCAGGTGGAAACCGAGGACGTCGATATTAAAGAAGTCGACATCGATGAAGTCCACCACCTTGCCGTAGAAGAGGGCTCCCTCGCCGAAAATGACCCCGTAGAACACGCGGTCGATGAGATTGCCGATGGCTCCGCCGAGGATAAGGGCAAGGGCGATGCGAATGACAAGGGCCTCCTGCCGGATCTTGTAGAGGTAGAAGAAAATGCCGACGCTTGCGACGATCGAAAAGATTGTGAGGAACAGCTTTCCCCCGACGTCGATGCCGAACGCCATCCCGGGGTTTTCGATGAAGGTCAGCCGGAGAAAATCTCCGATGATGGGATAGCTCGCCCCGAGCGGAATGCCGAGGTGGTAGAGATTCAGGATCGGGATTTCAAACCCTTTGATGAACAACTTCGCAGCCTGATCCAGCAGAACAACAATTCCCGTCAGATACAAAACACGCATTCTCGATAGTCCTACGAAAACTGAAGTTGAAAGATCCCGCCGACTATCGCCCGCGTTTGAGTTTACATTTGATGCAGAGCTGTGCGTGAGGGACAGCTTCGAGCCGTTCCTTATCAATCAGGCTTCCGCAGTCAAGACAAAATCCGTAGTCCCCCTTCTCGATCCGCTTGAGAGCATCATCGAGGTAATTCAGAAATTTCCCTTCACGCGACGCGAAGAGGAATGTCTTTTCGCGTTCCATCGTGTCGGTCCCTTGTTCCATGTGGAGTGAGTAGGTGGAGTTTTCGGTAACATACTCTCCCGTTTGGACATCCATCATGCTCGCCTTCAGCGTCTCGAGCTCCTCAAGAATTTCTTTCCTCTTCTCGGTGATGAGCTCTTTGAAGTGAGCAAGTTCAGTCTTCGAAAACCCACGGGGGGCGGCAGGTGCCTTCGCAGGTGCCGGCTTCGCTTTCGCCTTCACAGGCGGCTTCGCCTTCACGACAACCTTGGCTTTGGCCTTGGCCGCCGGCTTCGCAGTCGCTGCTTTTTTGGGTGTCAGTTTCTTCGCCATGTCCGATCTCCTCCGTTATGAGTGCTGTTGGTTGTTTGCTTCACAGCGGACAACACCAACAGGGTGCCACTGTAGAACGTGCAAACTTGTGTAGTTAATTCTTAAGAGTCAATACTCTTCTCTATGCCGATCGAAGCAGCCTCCCCGTTAATATCTGCGTCTACGAGAGTTGCCGTCGCGGGCGGGTTTGCAGAAAGCTCCGTGGCAAGGGTTTCCTGCGCCACATAGGCGGCCAGGCGTGTAAGCGCCCTGCCAAGCTTTTCCGTCGAACGATAGTAAATTCGGATCCTGTCGGTCACTTCCAGGCCGGCATCTTTGCGCATATTCTGGACCCGGTTGACGAACTCACGTGCGAGTCCTTCCTCGATCAGCTCTTCATCAAGTTCCGTGTCGAGGGCGACAGTCAGTGTTCCGTCTGTCTCCACCATCCATCCCTTCAAATCCTCGTGAAGAACTTCAACATCCTCTTTCGCGATCGTGTACTCCACGCCGTTCACGGGAACAACCATGGAGCCCTGGCGCTCGAGCTGCGTGATCTCGGCGGACGTGAATTCGCGGATCCGCGCTGCAATGGGTTGGACAGTCTTTCCAAACTTCTGACCCAGCGAACGGAAATTCGGCTTCGCCTTTTTCTTCACAATCCCGGAATCGTCCGTCACAAACTCGATCTGCTTCACGTTGATCTCTTCGAGGATGACATCCTCCATCTGTCTCACGACAGAACGCTCGTGATCGTTCGACACCGGAACGATGATTTTCTTCAGCGGCTGGCGAACCTTGAGATTCGATTTCATCCGCATTGCGCGCACGAGACCGACGATCTTGATTGCCCGCTCCATCCGCTCTTCGAGCACCGGATTGATGACACTCTCATCAACTGCAGGGATGGTGCACAGGTGAACCGACTCGGCACTCTCACGCTTGGCAACTGCGTTGAGATTCTGATAAACCTCTTCTGCGAGGAACGGCGCGAACGGCGCCATGAGTTTCGACACCGACGTCATGCACTCAAAGAGGGTCTGGTACGCTGCTGTTTTGTCGCGCCCCTTCTCGCTCTTCCAGAAACGGCGGCGGTTTCGGCGGACATACCAGTTCGAGAGCTGGTCGATCGTGAAATCGCTGATCGCCCTGGCCGCACGCGTCACGTCATAGTCACTCATCCACTGCACGTAATTCCTGATCAGTGAATTCAGCTCTGATAGTATCCACTGATCGATTTCCGCCCGCTCAGCCACCGGAATGGCAGGCTCGGCAAACTCAAATTGATCGACGTTCGCGTAGAGGGAGAAAAATGCATACGTGTTCACGAGCGTGCTGAAGAACTTGCGCTGCACCTCGGCGATCCCCTCCTCGTCAAACAGCGTGGGACGCCAGACGGGGCTGTTGGCAACGAGATACCAGCGCGTTGCATCGGCGCCGTACTTCCTGAGCATCTCGAACGGATCGACAGTGTTCTTCTTGGACTTGGACATCTTCTGCCCCTGCTTGTCAAGAATCAGCTCATTGACGAGCACGTTCTTGTATGCAGGCTTGTCGAAAAGGAACGTTCCGATCGAATGGAGCGTGTAGAACCATCCGCGCGTCTGATCGATTCCTTCAGAAATGAAATCCGCAGGATATCCGCCTTCGAAGATTTCCTTGTTCTCGAACGGGTAGTGCCACTGGGCAAACGGCATCGAGCCCGAGTCGAACCAGACATCGATGAGCTCGGGTGTCCGTTTCATCGTACCGCCGCATTCCTTGCAGACGAACGTCACGCCATCGACGTACGGCTTGTGCAGGTCAAGCGGCTGAGGAACATTCGCTCCCTCGTTCAGCTCTTTGACGCTCCCAACACACTTCTGAAGTCCGCAGCCTTCACATATCCAGACCGGCAGCGGGGTTCCCCAGAACCTGTCGCGCGACAACGCCCAGTCCTTGTTCTCTTCGAGCCAGTTGCCGAACCGGCCGGAGCCGACTTCCGCGGGAATCCACCGGATCGTGTTGTTGAGCTCAATCATGCGCTGCGCGTATGCCGTGGTTCTGATGTACCACGATTCACGTGCGTAGTACAAAAGCGGAGATGAACACCGCCAGCAATGCGGGTAGCTGTGCAGGTGCGTCTCCTTCTTGTAAAGGATGTTGCGATGCTTCAGATCTGCGATGATCTCGGGGTCTGCGTCCTTAACAAACTTATGCGCCCACGGTGTTACTTCGGGTCCGAATTCCCCCGACTTGTCGACCGGATGAATTGTCGGCAGCCCGTACTTCCGTCCGATCTGGTAATCGTCTTCGCCGTATGCCGGGGCGATATGAACGATACCGGAGCCGTCCTCCGTCGTCACGAACTCTCCTTCGATCACATACCATCCCTTTTCTTTGGGGTGATGGTACTCGTAGAGACGCTCATATTCTTTGCCGGCCAGCGTCGAGCCCTTGAATTTCTCCAGCACTGTGACCTCGTCTCCGAGCACGCCGAGCCTGGCTTCCGCGAGGATCAGCTGTTCGCCGCGGTGCTCCACCTTGACATAATCGATCTTGCTGTTCACAGCGAGCGCGACGTTTGAAATAAGCGTCCAGGGAGTGGTCGTCCACACCAGGAAGTACGTGTTCTCCTCCCCTTTCACCTTCATCTTGACGTAGACGGAGGGATCCTTCACGTCCTTGTAGCCGAGGGAGACTTCGTGGGAGGACAACGGTGTTTCGCACCGGGGGCAGTACGGCTGGATCTTGTGGCCCTTGTAGATCATCCCCTTGTCGAAATACTGGCGCAGCGCCCACCAGACCGATTCGATGTAGTTGTTTTCAAATGTCACATACGGGTCCGCAAGGTCAACCCAGTACCCCATCATCCGGGTCATTTCTTCCCAGTCGACCTTGTATTTCCAGACCGACTTCTTGCATTCCTCGTTGAACCTGGCGACGCCGTACCCGACGATCTCGTCCTTGTGTTTGAAGCCGAGTGCTTTTTCAACTTCGATCTCGACGGGGAGCCCATGCGTATCCCAACCCGCCTTGCGATGGACCTGGAACCCCTGCATCGTCTTGAACCGGCACACAAGATCCTTGAGGGCGCGGCTCATGACGTGATGAATACCGGGACGCCCGTTGGCTGTGGGCGGTCCTTCGTAAAACGTGAACACCGGTTTGCCTTCGCGTGAGGTGACGCTTTGTTCGAAGATCTTCCTGTCGTCCCAGAACTTCAGGATTTCGCTCTCGAGCGAATGATAATTTATTTTGTCTGTCAGCTGCTTAAACGGCATTGGAATAACCGCAATGGATACGTGATCAGAATCGGACTACTTCTTACCAAGAGAGGAGATAAGCCAGAGAATGCCGTTGAGAAGCAGACTCAAGACCA
>DATJQB010000186.1:0-3951 GCA_035506075.1 Bacteroidota bacterium
GCGACATCATCACGAGGCGCTGCATGTTGACAACTTCGCTGCGAAGCTGGGCCACCTCTCCATTGGACCCCGTTCCACTTTCAGTCCGGAAACCGACTGCGTACCCTACGACGAGACAGACAACGGCCAGGGCAACTTGCAACGCTGGTTGCCGCGGCCAGATCGTATCGATTGCCCGGTTGATGCGCTCTAGCAGTGTCCTGTTCGGCGAGCGGCGACGCTGATCCGCCGACTTCAAGAGCTCAAGTTCGGTGAAGAATCGTTCACGCACACGCGGATCCGGCTTCGCGTCCTGCACCCTGCCGAGATCCAACCACACCTGTTGCAGGCTCGCGTACTCGGCCCTGCATGACTTACAGGTCCTGAGATGGCGATCAATCACCGATCGTTCGGCCGGTTCCAGCTCCCCGGACAGATATTCCGGAAGCTGATTCAATACATGTCGTGTCTTCATCTTCTCACCTTGTTGCTGATGCGTTCGCTTCATCCTATGACTCACGCGTGAGGCTCTGATATTCCTTTTTCAAGTCCTTCAGCGCCCGGTGGACCCTCGCCTTCACCGTCCCGACAGGGCAGTTGAGGATTGCCCCGATCTCCTCATACTTGAGATCCTGGTACCGGCTGAGAACCAGTACTTCCCGTTTCTCATCCGACAACTTTGAGAGCGCCGTGCGCAGCAGTTGTGCCCGCTCATCGAGATCCAACGATTCATCCGCACCCACATCCTGAGCGGGAGGGTCGATCGACGCATCGAGCGGCGATTCGTGTTTCCACTTCCGGAAGTGGTCCGCAGCGACGTTGCGTGCCATCTGATACATCCAGACTGTGAACGGTGCGTCACCGCGAAACGAATGCCCGTACCTCAGGATGCGAAAGAACACCTCCTGCACCAAATCTTCGCTCGAGTCGCGCCTGTTCGTCACACGCACGAGAAAGCTGTACAGCTTCTCGTGGTGGCGTTCGAACAACACGCCCAGCTTCGCAACGTCACCGTCGCGGACCTGCATCATGACTTCGTTATCTGTCGCTTGCTGTGAATTCACTCGACCCCGAATCGGATCCCTTGCGGGAAATGTGACTGCAGTCTCAACCGGTCATAACTACAGACCGCCCTTGAGGAAAAAGGTTGCGCGCAAAACACAACGTCGATCAAAGAACCAGCCCAAATTGGGCTGAATCGCATAGAAATGCCAGTCATTTCCAGTATTCTAGAAATTTTGCACGATTTCACCGATTTCTCTTGACTTTATGATATCGTTATAATATCATTACAATATCATCATTCGAGAAAGGAGTCATCGATGAACACTGTGACTGAATTCAAGGCAAAGGGTATGAGCGGATATTCCGCGCTGGTTCTGCAGGTGATCCTCATCGCCTGCAATGCGTATCTGATTTACTACATCGGCTCAACCGAGACGATCAAACTTCTTTGGGTGGAGATACCGTTGTTCGTTGTGACGTTGCTCGTCCCGTTCGGGTTCTTCGTTGTCCAGCCCAACGAAGCGCGCGTGCTTGTGCTGTTCGGAAAATACATCGGCACGGTCCGTGAGACAGGCTTTTGGTATGCGAACCCGTTCGCTGTGAAGAGGCATGTGTCACTGCGCATCAGAAATTTCAACAGCGAGAAAATCAAGGTGAACGACATGCATGGCAATCCGATTGAGATCGCAGCGGTCGTTGTGTGGTCGGTCGTCGATTCGGCACGAGCGCTGTTCGACGTCGAGCATTACGAGCATTTCGTTGCGATCCAGAGTGAGACAGCGATCCGCGCTCTCGCCTCGGAGTATCCGTACGATGCAGAGGAGGACGTCGCATCGCTGCGGGCTCGCCCGCAGGAAATTGCCGAACGTATGCAGCACCAGGTTCAGAACAGGCTGGAGATCGCCGGCGTGGAAGTGAAGGATGCGCGCATCAGTCATCTCGCCTATTCACCGGAGATTGCGCAGACCATGCTTCGCCGCCAGCAGGCACAGGCTGTCATCGCTGCGCGAAAAAAGATTGTCGAAGGGGCCGTCGGCATGGTCGATCAGGCGCTCCGCACCCTCAGCGAACAAAAAATTGTCCAACTCGACGAGGAGAAGAAGGCGACAATGGTGAACAATCTCCTTGTGGCTCTTGTCTCTGAATCACAGGCACAGCCCGTTATTAATACCGGCACACTGTATCAATGAGCGAGAAAAAAAAATTCCTGCTTCGGCTCGACGAGAGCGTCTACGAATCGCTCGAGATGTGGGCTTCGCACGATCTACGCAGCGTCAACGCGCAGATCGAGTTCCTGCTCACCGATGCGCTTCGAAAAGCAGGACGATTGAAATCACAGGACGGACAAGGTGACAGCTCCAAGTCTTCGAACAACACTTCTTCCGCTTCCTGAGCTCGCGTCGTCCTCCCGCCCCCGTCAACGGTTGTGTTGTTCATCCGAACGGCTGAGCTGGAGGAAGACGTCGGTTTTCGGGAGCGAGTACGCGCTTCTCTCTGCCGGGCACCGCGTCGCGGCGTTGTCCGTGCGCGGCTTCTTCCACCCTTCGGCCAGCGGAGAGGCGTTCGGCCGATCGTGGGAAATCGGACCATACGATCGCGAGCACGGGTGCATTGTAGTGCGCGAAAGCGAGTCGCTTCAGGAAGCCGGGGTGTTTGAAATGATCGCCCCGGGGAGCGGGGGCGTTGTCAGAACGGCCTCCGGACGGGTGTTCATCTTTCGGTCCGATTTCTGGAAGGGGGTTGCGAGCTTCCTCACAGCTGACGGTGACACGACAATCGAGTTCAGGTATCGGGGAGTGTTCCGTCCCTCCGCCGAGATCGAGATCCACGGGAGAACAGAATCCCCCGAGGAACTTGGATGGATCATTCTTCTTGGCTGGTGTCTTATCGTCGCCTATCTTTGAAACAAACGTGTCATGGGGAGATGAACAATGCGGAAACTTTCATCGTTGACAGATCACGACATCGCGTGGCAGCAGGTTCCCGGACTTCGATCGGAATATGAGCTGAGGTTCGGCGATGAGGTTGTGGCCTCCCTCAAACTCCCGAGGATGCTTGGTTCCGCGGCCGTGTTCCAATGTGAGGAGGGTACCTGGAATATCGCCAGGAGCGGATTTTTCGCGTCAACAACCCACGTGCGCCGTGCGGATTCGGTGGACCCGGAAGGAACCTTCAGGGCTTCCCCCTGGACACGAGGCGGCTTGCTGGAACTTACCGATGGGAGGGTTCTACAACTGCGAACGAAAATCTGGGGACGAACCCTTGAGTGGTACACGCCGTCCGGGGAATCGCTTGTACAAATGAGAGGAAGCGGCTTCTGGAAATTCAGGGCCGACCTCCACATGACTCGTGACGCGTTGCAATGGCCGGAACTTCACTGGCTCGTCGGGCTCTTGTGCTACCAAATGATCATGATGCGAAGAGATTCCGCCTCACACGCTGCAGCGCACTGAGCGGGCTCGCCATGTGAGTGTGCAATTCCATGCCGCATGTGTGATGCACGGTACGAGCGAATAATCCTCGGCTCCCCCCACCGCTCCTCCTACGACGTCAGTACTTTCTGCGCTGCAGCTATCCCCGAGCCGGGCTCGAACCCGAATCCCGACCTCGACAATCCGCTCTCGATTGCGCCGATCGTTGCAAGAACATCAGCGGCGCTGATCGACCCCATGTGACCGACACGGAAATACTGATCGCGGACCGCCGGATGCAGCCCTCCGGCCACGATCACACCGGCTTCATCGATGAGCTTCAAAATCCCCTTGTCGATCCCGGCGGGATAGTAGATCGCGCTGAGGGTTGCAGCATACAAGTCCTGTCGAACCGGAAGCTGCTTCAACCCCAGCGCTCCGATCCCGGCCTTGAACGCACTGCTCATGAGCGTGTGACGAGCAAACCGCGTCTCCATGCCTTCCGCGAGGATTCCCTTCAGGCTGACGTGGAGCGCCCACACGAGATTGACAGCCG
>DATJQB010000187.1:0-5773 GCA_035506075.1 Bacteroidota bacterium
CTCGTTACGACCGAACCGCCCCGGGTTAAACTGTATCGGTTCCATGAACATGCCGTAGATCTTCGGATCGATCGCACCGATCACACGCGCGGTGTCGATCGTGATCCTCGCAGTCTGGGCGTAAATGAGCACGGGCAAAACGACAAGCAAAGCAAGGAGTAGTTTTTTCATGAATTACCTCCGTCAGCGTATCTACAGCCAAACCACTTGTGTGTACCGTCCGGCAACGGAATGCATCGCCGCCGGGTCAACGCACTTCAAGCGTCACAACAGACTTTGCGGGCAACGACACCGTGAGGATTCCACCTTTCAGTAGCGCGCCTGTGAACGGCTTGATATTCACGGCTTCCGGCTTGCCGAAGTCGTTGAACGCGTTCATTGTGGCAGCAGTGATGATCTCCCCGGAGACAGTTGTGCCGGTCGTTCCTTTGAGTTCACAGCGCAGGTTTTCTGACTTCGACGGATTGAGGTTTGCGATCGAGATATGAATCGTTCCTTCCTTGTCCTTCGAAGCGGAAGCGCTCAAGGCCGGGATTGACTCCGTCCCGAGTGTGTATGATTCGGTTTGCAGCTCGACCGGGACCATCGCAGCGTCCTGGTGGACGGAATACATCTTGAACACATAGTACGTTGGGGTGAGCACCATCTCGGATCCTTTTGTCAGGATCATCGACTGCAGCACGTTGACCATCTGGGCAATGCTTGTCAGCTTCACACGGTCACAGTGCTTGTGAAAGATATTCAGATTGACCGCCGCCACGATCGCGTCTCTGAGGGAGTTCTGCTGATAAAGGAAGCCCGGATTCGTTCCCGGTTCGACATCGAACCAGTTGCCCCATTCATCGACCATCAACCCGATCCTTTTTTCCGGGTCGTACTTGTCCATGATCGCCCCGTGGTTCGTGACGAGCTTTTCCATCGTCAACGTCGTCGAAAGCGTCGTGAACCAATCCTTCTCAGAAAACTCTGTCGCCCGCCCCTTCTTGTTCCAATCGGGGACCGTATAATAGTGCAGAGAATACCCGCCCAGGTATCCCTGCAGCCACCCGTCCGCGCCTTTCCACTTCTTCATCATCGTTTCTGTCCAGTTGTAGTCTTCCTGCAGGCCCCCTGAGGCAATTTTGGTAAGCCTGTTGCCGCTCCAATTCTTGAGGAAGTTTGAATAGCGTGCCATTTCGTTGGCGTAGTGGTCGGCGGACATGATGCCACCGCATCCCCACGTCTCATTTCCCACACACCAGAACCTCACTTTCCACGGCTTCTCCCGGCCATTCTTTTTCCGGAGCTCGCTCATGGGATTCTCGCCATCGGATGTCATGTATTGCACCCAATCCGCCATTTCTTTCACCGTGCCGCTGCCAATGTTGCCGCAGATGACCGGCTCGCACCCGAGCTGTTCGCACAGGTCCATGAACTCATGAGTCCCAAAACTGTTGTCTTCCGTCACGCCTCCCCAATTCGTATTGACGATCCGGGGTCGGCTAGCGCGGGGACCGATTCCTGCTGCCCAGTGATATTCGTCCGCGAAACATCCGCCGGGCCAACGGATCGAGGCGACCTTCATTTTCTTCAGAGCGTCGACGACGTCGTTCCGAATTCCACGAGTGTTGGGGATGGGGCTGTGTTCTCCCACCCAGATCCCGCCATAGATGCCATTCCCAAGGTGTTCGGCGAATTGGCCATAAATAAACTTGCTGATTGTATCCTTTGCAGCATCGGCGTGTACGACGAGCGTATTCACCGGTGACTGGGCGAACAGAAGACCCGGAATCCACAGAAGCGCCAGGACGAGCATTGCGTATTTTCTTTTCATCGTTGTTCTCCCGATAAGTGCCATGGGGTTAAGGTTTCGCTGTACATCGGCCTGTTTCATCCTGCAATACCCATCACGTTTACTGACCGGCCTCGTTGTTCAGAAGGTCGTTGGCGGCATTGACCAGGAAGACATAGTCGGCGCAGATGTCGATGACGCATTCATTCTCGCCCCAAAGAAACGGCCAATCCTCTTTGTTCTCCAGGAAATCAGGTTTCAACATGAGAACCCCGGGGACAACTCCGCCTGCGATGAACGAATAATCCGCCCTGTTGCTCCCGTACGTTCTCTTCTTCGACCGGGTCCCGACGCCAGCAACGAACGAGACATTGGAATACGGATGGCATCCGAACACATAGTTCAGTCCTGCATAGACAGGTTCGCGCCCGATGATGTGGGGAAAGATCTTGTGCAAATAGTAGTTCGAAATTGACCAGTTGATAAGTTCGGAGTTACCTGCCCATCCCCGTGTTCCGATCGGAACACCGTACGGATTCTGTCTCATGAGATTGTCGTTGTCCGCCTTGTATTTCAGGACGTACTTCTCCAGTCTGGTCTTGTACGCCGCCGGCATGTACGGTACGGCCCTGGCCGCGGTCATGATGTTCCAGCCAAGCGCTGAATCCAGTTGCCTCCACACCAATTCCTCAAATCTCTTCCTGTACTGATCATCCTTTGTCGTGATATACATCTGGAGCGCGGCACCACATTCCGCGTTGTTGAAGAACCTTGGAGTCTCTCTGCCGCGCGGAAGCGAAACCTCTTTCTGTTCCCTGGCCCAAGCTTCCTTCGCCCTCGCGAGAGCTTCATCCGCGAGCTCTCTATTGTAGTCCTTCAGCACACGCCCCGCAGCTGCGAGTGCTCCGATGGCAGAGTAGTTCAGGGAGGGCATTCTCGGCGTAAAGACCCACCTGTCGTCCAGAGTTCCGCTGGTTAATCCATCCGTTTCATACGGCTTGAGCTTGGGATTGTACAGAAGATTGTCCGTGATGGTCGACCCATCGCCGAGATGGTGGTACTCGTGGAGATACGGAAAGTTGATTCCCCTCACTGCAAAGCCCACATTTTTGAATTGAGCAACCAGCTGGAGCGTCCCGTGCTCGACTTGCTCGAGAACGTCGGGCTTGCCGTCGGGCCGGTGAATCTCGACATACCTGGTTTTCTGATCCACGAACGTCTCGTCGCGGTTCAGCTTGAACGTCTCCCATGAATCCACAAAGGACTGGATGACCGAGCAATGGTGTTCGGTTTCAATGTCAAAATCTCCGGCATCAAACCATCCGCCCACATCAAGGCCCGGAATATGTTCAAGGGGTTTGTACTTGGTGTGAGTGACGGAATCCATCCAGTAGCCGTCAAAATGCCTGATGTTGACAGGCGCCTGCAGCGCATCGTCACGGAACGGAACGCCGTGCCAGATCCGATATGCTTCCCGCACGAGCATGTGGTCCATCTGCACGGGGAACCACACATCGAGCGTCGGATGCCAGGCATCACGGTACACCTGGCTCCCAATCGGAAACGCTTCTGTCTGCTGGTTGCCATAGCGTATGAAATACAGTCCCGTGTCCTTCACGGCAGAAAAATCAAACGTCTCATAGTTGTAGCGGAGATAATTTCCCCACCGCTTGACTTCGGCGGTCAGCCTCTCTTCGATCTTGCCGTCAGGCATGACCTGACAAAGAGTTGCGGTCGCACGCGGAGTGTCATTCTTATCAAGCTCAATCACTGCCTTTTTGTTTTGCGAAGGATGGTATCCAACCTGAGAAAATCCTATCACAGGTTTTCGGATCCAATCGGGAATCGTGTTCGGCTCCAGGTACCATTCGATCACGGTCCCGGTCTTGTTCGCCGGGATAAGGCTGCGCACGACGAACCATCCGTTTTGTGCCAGCAAACGGCCGTCGTACAGCAGAAGCTCTTCCGATGAAGATTGAATCTTCACGTAGCGCTCAGGATCCTCGGGAGCCAGCACGAGGGTCTTGCCCTTCGCCAAGGGTTTGGGTTCCAGGAATTCCTTTCTCCCGCGATCGTCGAAGGTGGAGTATCCATTGAACTGTGGGATCTTCTCAGACAGGGGAAGAACTTCCGTGGAGCTTGAGGGATACAGCGGGAAGACACCCGGGTTCCCGTCAGCAAAGAAGGTCTTTTCAAAGTAGGCGGATGGAAGAAATTCGAGATTGAAACCCGCTTTGCCGACGAGCTTCTCCGGAAGCGGCTCGTCGAGGCTCACCCGGATGACCACTCCCCCGTCCTTGGCGGTGACGATCACTTTTGATTCGAAGCTGTATTTTCCGTAGCGAAGGGTCACCTCGATGGAATTGTTGGCTTTGTCCAGCCGGCGATCAAACATCACGGGAATCAGGTCCCATTGCTCGGGAGTCGGTTGTAGACGAACCGCTCCCCCCGTTGCTGTGCGCACACCATGATGAATAATCTCGATGCCGGCTGTCTTCTCATCGAAAAAGAATCCGTTGTACAGGTTACTGAAGACAAACACATTGAGTCCGCGCGCCTCGAGGTAACCGAGGTCGTTCAACTTGAGTTTCTGGCAAAGCGCTGTGTTTGAGGACAGGGGTACAAGCATGATCGCCACGCTTACCAGGATCTCGTTTCGTGCTTGTCTCAATGCTCTTGTCACGAGGAGAAAACGGTATTCCAGCCACACAAGTGATCGCCGCATAATGTCTTCCTTCAGTCCTTTCGGGAACTATCCTGATTGACCTGCGTTCGGCAAAATCTTATTCTTTGATTTCAGAAATGTACTTCGCTCCGCACCGGTGGCACACCGACAGAGGTCTCGTACGCCTGTATTCACGAAACTGGTTCGCTCTGGGGCTGTTCCAGACTGTGTCGATGCTCGATTGCCTGACATTGCCGATGGAATAGTCGGGAAAATCCACGCAGAAATTGGCTTCACCGTTCGGTTGTATGTCGATCAGCTCTTCGACGTTCGAACACGAGGAAGATCTCACCGGCGTCGATTGGTCTTGAAACCATGTCCTGTATTCATCTTCGCTCAATGGCATGTACGGAAAGTCGTAGATGTCGCCCAGGCTCGCGCGATATGCTCTCAATTCTTCCTTGAATCTGTCGAACTCGACTCCCGATTCTTCGTGATGAAACCCCCTCCACGAAAAAGTATCGCATCCGAAATTTTCTTTGAGTTCCGAGTCGTATCTCGTTCCGACTTCATTCGAGAAATAGTAGTAAGGAACAATGTTCACGGAGGGTATGGAAAGAGTGCGCGCAACATCCGCCATTTTGCCCAGGACCCTGTAATTGTACTTGCTGATGGTGAAACAGATACTTTTACTAATACTGTTGCCGCATTTCTTTTCAAGATCCAAGAGCAATGCAATATTTCGTCGTATGTTCTGAAAGCTTCCCTTCTCATTCCTCACATGGTCATGTACTTCCTCCGGTCCATCCACAGAGAACGTGATGTGCATGTTCCCTATTCTGCTCAGATCTTCGGCATACCGGTCGATAAAGGCTCCGTTGGTGTCAACCGAAAGAAAAATGCCCTTGGCGCTGATGTACTGCAAAAGCTCGATAATTCCTTTGAAGAGAAACGGCTCACCGCCACGCACCAGGACGAACCTGATCTTGTGAGAGGCGATTTCATCGACAAGGCGTTTCCAGTCCTGCAGCGTCATCCGTTCGCTGGTATCAATCCTTCGATTGAGGACGTACCCATCTTCGCTCCACTGGCCGCACATTCTGCATCGAAGATTGCATGCATTTGTGACGGTGAAGGAAACAAATTGTGGGAACTCCATGCCAGTGTTTCTCCTGCATTCCGCGAAGCGTACTTTCGACGGAGTATGTTATTTCCCGGAATCTCGATGATTCACTATTTGGTGTTTTAGATCTTTAGCTCCCGGGTAATGTGAATCAGCAATGAGGCATTCATCAATAATGGTAAGAGCTCTTTTGAAATCGTTCTTTTTTGAATAA
>DATJQB010000188.1:0-12039 GCA_035506075.1 Bacteroidota bacterium
GGATGCCGCTGCGTACTATTGCCTCCTGCAAAGCGAAGAGAGACTTCCAGACGGAACGGTGTACAGCGTTGCTGCATACCCGCGGCTTTTCAGGAACATGCCGAAGTTTCGCTTCACGGGAAGAGTCCACGAGCAAATCGAACCATCCATCGTGCGGAGCGGCCTTCGACTGAAACACTCGAACGTCGTCATTGAACATCTGGGGTACGCCCAATCGGCTGAAATCAACAGGGCCAAATGTGAGCGCAATATGGCGCTTCTCCGTGATCAGGTCCTTGAAAATCCCGGAGATCAATATTCTCGTTACCAGCTGGGAAACACGCTCGCGATTCTCGGATTCAATCAGGAGGCGATGGAAGAACTCGGAAAGGTGCTTCGGGATGGTTCGGTCGGGACCACGCTGCGGGTGTCCGTTCTGAACTGCCTCGCGCACGTTGCTGAAAATCTTGGTGGAGTGGAGGAAGGGCTGACGTTCAGCCGCGAATCGTTGGATCTCGACAAAGGGCAGATCTCGGCGAGATGGCAGATTGCGGGGTTTTGCATGATCAGGCGGGAATACGCCGACGCGCTGGAATTGCTGAAGGAGATCGAATCGCTGCAGCACTCCCGGCATCGCGGAGAAAAATTCAATCGCCCGCTTGATGCCGTAATTCCCGAAGTTGCCCTCGTTCAGAGAATTGCCACGTGCCTTGGGGCGGAAGGGAAATTCAGCGAGGCGTCGGACTGGTTGTTCCGCGTCCTGGAGAAGCACGTCGACGATGAACGGGTCTTGTCAAGGTACTTTCTTTGTCTGGCGCAGCTCGACGACCTGGCCGGACATGCGGATCAATTGGAACAACTCATGAGCCGTGGTGTACGATCGTCTTCGCTCTATTGCGCCCTTGCCCGCCTTTATTTGTGCCGTGGTGAGTCCCAGAGGGCAAAGGCGACCCTCGAGCGATGTCCCCGCACCGAGCAGGCCAATGCGGAGCTGTCTGCATTGTGGCTCGAGTATGCGCTTGCAAATGCCGATATGATGAGGGCGAGGAAGGCCTACGAGACTGCCCTTCGGCTTGGCGTGGATACCTACAGGTTTCACAAAACAGCTGTCAAGTATCTGCTCGCCTCCAGGGATCTCTCCCGGGCTGTCCTGCACCTTCAGAAGATGGGGCAGGGGATGGAGCAGATGCAACCCTCCCATTCCGCTTCGAGCCCCCTGTAGGTTTGTCATTTTTACAAGGATCCTCGTTTTGCAGGCCTCTGAAAGGCACAAAACGCGAACATTTCTCAAAGCGCTCTAAAGTTCAGCATGTAGCTGCCGATAATTAATCAGAAGCCGGAAAGGCTCAACAACACAGGCAGGGAAGCCTGGATCATTCAAACCAAAATAATTTCATGGAGGAAATTATGGCAATCGCAACTGGCGGTGCCCGCATAAACACCAATATCGCTGCCCTCAATGCCCTCAACGCATTGAACAAAGTCAACACGCAGCTTGGTGTCCATCAGCTTCGTCTGGCCACGGGTTCCAAGATCAACTCAGCGGCCGATGATGCATCCGGATACGTCATTTCCAAGAAAATGGACGGACGTGTTCGTTCGTTGACGGCAGCCAATGACAACGTTGGCGACGCGACGAACCTGTTGAGTGTCGCAGAAGGCGGATATCAGACAATCGCCGATCTGATGACACAGATCAAGGACAAGGTCACGCGCTTTAACAACGCGGCCTTCGGTTCAGACGAGCAGACCGCTCTTGCGGGAGAAATCGATCAGCTCGCGAAGGAAATCGATGACACGCGGTCCCAGACGAAGTTCAACGGGATCTCCCTCATCGATGGCTCATTCTCGGCCGGCAGCACCGTCGACAACACCGGCGGCGTAAAGGTCGGAACAAGCCTGACCAGCAACGCACACACGTCAGTCGTTACATCGATGGACGTGTCAGGTGCAGCGGCTGGGACGTATACGCTGACGGATCAGGGGGGTGGAGTCGTGCGTATGTCGAAGGGCGGCGTCAACCAGGATGTCACACTTGGTGCGATCGCAGCCGGAAACTCGGCGACGTATAACTTCTCGACGTTCGGGGTCAAGATCACGATGTTGGGATCGGTCGGTACATCAGCGGCAGTGGACCAGGCGGCTGCATTGGCATCCGCAGCAAACGTGAAGGTCTCTGCCGGTTCGACCGCAGCGTGGCAGGTGGGTGAAAGCTCAACTGACTCGTTCTCCGTCGCGTTCAGCCAGGACGTTACCTCCGGTACGCTGCTCGGCGTAGCAGCTGGATCAATCACGTCTGCGAATGTGAGCACGGTTGCGTCCACAATCGACACGCAACTTCGTTCACTGCTGACCACCATCGGCTCCATCGGTGCGCAGGTCAACAGGCTCCAGTCGAAGTCGGATATGTTGACGACATCCATCACGAATACACAGGCTTCACAGAGCCGTATTCAGGATGCTGATATCGCCAGCGAGCAGATCCAGGCTGTAAAGCTCCAGATCCTGCAGCAAACCGCAACTACCCAACTTGCACAGGCTAACCAGTCTCCGCAAGTGTTCTTGTCGCTCTTCCGATAAGAATGGGTTCAATGGAACGGGGCTCGTCTCGAGGAGGGCCGAGCCCCTTCCTTTATTAACGCCGCCACAAGGATGAGGCGGTGACCGTGATAATCCCGTATCGATGGATCGAATTGGACGAGGACACAATGCAAAAGGGGACAGCTGTTTCAGAAAGCTATCGGGAAGCAGAATCTTCAGGAGTTCCGGTGGTTGCTGAGCCGAAAGAGCGGGGAGTGCGAAACCGGGCACAGGCAGCCGCTAATGCATATCGTAACGACGAGCTGGCCAACCTTTCGCCAGTTCAGGTAATCGACAAACTGTACGCCATCGCCATCCTGTCCTGCAAGAAGGGGGATGTGACGCTGGCGCAGAAGGCGATCAACGAACTGATCGCCGGTCTGAATTTTGAATATCAGGATATCGCTGTCAGGCTCTACAACCTCTATGAGTATTCGAAGAGTTGCATCCGGAAGCGAGATCTCGGAGAAGCAATTCGCGTTCTCGAAGAACTGCGGACCACCTGGGCGCAGGCATTCCAGCTGTAGATGCTGGTTGTCACGGCCTTTCTAGGGGGAATTGGTCATGTCAACAACAAGTTCACTTTCAGCAACGCTGAGTACACTGGTAAGCCAATACCAGTCAAGTCTGCAGGCCCAACGTGTTGTGCCTGTTCAGAAGAAGCAAGCGTCGCTGACGTCGCAACTCTCTGCTTATGGCCAGCTGAAGTCGGTCATGAGCACGCTGAACACTTCGGCGCAGGCGATGGCCAAAACGGACTCTTCCTCCAAATTCCTCGTCTACAACGCATCGAGTTCAAATACGGGGGTGTTGTCGGCCACTGCTACAGCATCCGCCGTGGCTGGCAATCACTCGATCAAGGTTACCCAGCTGGCGAAGGCTGATGTGGTCATTTCGTCCCGGTTCACTTCATCGTCGGCCACCATCGATACGGCCGAGATGACTGCAGACGAAAAGACCGCCGGCTCTGCAACGCGTCAGTTCACGATCTCTATCGGGGGAAGCCAGAAGGCGACCGTGAACGTCAATCTGACCGGCGATTCTTCGGATACCAACAGCGCAGTCCTGACGAAAATCGCCTCTGCCATCAATGCTTCGTCCGACGCTTCAAAGTACGTGTCCGCATCCGTCGTGGCGGTCACTCCAACACAAAGCAGGCTTGTGATTACGGATCTGGGAACGGGTTCGACAAATGCAGTTTCGGTCGCAGATGTCGGGACCGGAACGTTGATGCAGAATATCGGTTTGGGCGCGGATGTTATTTCTGCCCGAAGCGCCGTTTCATCATCGACGGCAGCCGATGACCCAGCGACTGCACCGGGCGGATACCTCACAGCAGGTGATACCGCGCAGCTCGACGCGAAGTTCAGCGTCGATGGAATTGATATCGTCAGGCCGACGAACTCCGTCTCGGACGTGCTGTCTGGAGTGACTTTGCAACTTAACGGCACGCAGCTCAGCGGCGACAATGCCGTGACTCTGACAGTTGGAACGGACAAGTCGACAGTCACTTCGAACATTCAACAGTTTCTGTACAATTACAATAATGTCATCAGTTACATCAACAGTCAGACAGCAATCGATCCTTCATCCGGGACGAAGCAGCAATTCGCTCTGGACACGTCCGTAAAAGGAATCCGGTCCGGATTACGCGAAATCATGCTGAATCCGGTGAGCGGTCTTGCGAGTGGATCGAATCTGTTGTCAAGTATTGGCATTACAGCGGCGTCCGATGGCACGCTCAGCATCACCGACTCGTCGGCGCTTGATGCTGCATTGACTTCGAATCCAAAGTCAGTGTCGGATATCTTCAACTCGACCGGCGGAATTGCAAACAGCATTACTTCGTATCTGGATCCGTATCTGAAGACAGGAGGACAGTTCGACGTTGAATCATCGAGCTTGAACAGTCAAATCACGTCACTCTCCAAGAAGATTTCGGATCTTAACGATCAGATAACAAAACAGGTCAATGTCTACAAAGACGAGTTCGCCCAGCTTCAAACAGTTTACACGGAGGCGAATTCCCAGCTCTCGATGATCGCGGAGATCCTTGGCACATCGTCAGGCTAGAATGGTGTTCTGGACTCAAAACGGAGTTTGAGCTCTGAGAAAGTTGTGGGTGACTTATGGGAACCTCGGTTGATTTGGTTGCCGCAGTCGCTGTTCAGGCAGGCATGCATGGAAGCAGTGAAGCACTGGGCAAAGCAAAAACCGCTAATGAGGAGAAGCAGGAGCAACAACCGGCGCAAGATATCCATGCTGTTGTCGCACAGGCAAATGCGGCGCTCAGGATGGCGGGAACAAGGCTCTTGTTTTCTGTGGATGATGTGACAAAGGAAACTGTCGTCACAGTGGTTGACCAGGATACCGGCGAGGTCATTCGGCAGATTCCTTCCGAGACAATGCTGAAAATTTCGGAGAGTATCACAAGGCTGCTCGGTGCAATATTCGACAAGCTTGTCTAGCTCAAACTGTTTAACCGGAACATCAGTGGAAGGGACCGAAGGAATGGATGTCAGGAACCAGCAAGAGCTACGTGAGGCGCTTGACAGAGTTGCATCTTTGACTGTAGAAATTACAAAGAACCTCGCTGCGAATACACTTGACAACGCGATTGAAATCCTGAACGAGCGAGGAAAAACGTTAGAGTCAATTCGGGTGTTTCTCAGACAAGGACGGTCTGAACAAAATACCCCCGGGAATGCAGAAAAAGACCGGATCTCGGGTGCAATGGTCAAAGAAAAAAACGATGAGTTGCTCTCGCTCATCGAAAAAAAACGGTCGGTGGTGATTCGAAAGCTCATCGACGTTCACGAAGCCAAGGCATATCGGGCATATTTATTGCAAGGACAGCACCATGGACATCTCTAGAGTAACGGGCAGCGGACTTCCACTCGAGCCGCTCAAATCAAAGAAGGACAAGCACGAACCTGAGAAGGCCGCCCAGACAAAAGACACGGCGGAAATATCAGACGAGGCAATGTCACTCTTCAAAAGCACCGAGAAGCGTGCAGAGGACATTCGTAACAGAATCGACAGCGGTTTCTATCTCCAGCGCGATGTGTCTGAAAAGATCGTCGACGCGATGATGAATGATCTGAAATCGCTTTGAGCTGTACCAACAAGCGCTATCCAAGGACGGAACCCAGCGTCAAAAGGAATTGACATGAAGACTGCAGAGTATCTCCTCGTACGAGGTAACCACCTCAACGAAAGGATTATCGCCTTAAGCCAATCACTCGACACCCAGGTCGCTCCACAGAGCAAGCTGGTTCTCTCGTTCGACCTGTACTGTGTGCTCCTGGAATACACTGTCCTTGTCGGACAACTCAACCTCACCGGGGCGCAATCCGTCGAGGAACTGCTGGCGCATGATGATCTCATCTTTGACACCGGCATTCACAAGCTGATTGTGAGCGTAGACTTCTTCAGCCCTGCAAATTCTGTTCAGATTAGCTGATTTTTGGCTTTCTATGGAAGTTCACCCCATCGCGCCGGAGGTCGGCCGATGGGGTTTTTCTTTCTTGCCCGCATCTTGATTTTCGGCTCTCTTCCCCTATATTTACGTCATGTTGCTGCACAATATCGGCTTCTTCAAGTGCAACGCGCGGTGCGGATGGCCTCCCAGAAAAAAATAACCGTTGTTATCGCAGACGATCACACCCTCGTACGGAGAGGTTTGGTCACGCTCCTTTCACTCAACAAGGACGTCGAGGTCATTGCTGAAGTGGGGGATGGAAGGGTCGCGATCGAGATTACGCTTGAGAAGAAGCCGGATGTTGTGATGATGGATCTGAGTATGCCGAATCTCAGCGGGTTTGAGGCAATCAGGCAGATCAAGCGACGCGCCCCGAGCGTCAGAATCCTCGTCCTCTCAGGATACGACAACGAAGAATATGTGCTGGAGACGATTCAGAGTGGTGCAGATGGCTACATGTTGAAGGACACGACTCCGGGCGAGCTCAACACTGCCCTGAAAACAGTTTCCAGCGGGAGACCGTACTACAGTCCGACGATTGCACAGATTGCCGAGACGGCGAGAACGACGGTCGCCACGAACCCGAACGGAAAAGGGCTAAAGATCACGGACCGGCTCACGGAGCGGGAGCGTGAGATTCTTCAGCTGATCGCAGAATCCCGGACTCATCAGCAAATCGCAGAAATGTTGCACATAAGTGTCCGGACCGTCGACACTCACAGGAACAACATCATACAAAAGCTGGGTCTTCACGACACGGCAAGCCTTGTTACCTTTGCTATCAAGAACGGCATCGTGATTCTTCCCCGGTAGCACCTGCTTTTCCCCCTCCACGGGTTCTTTCCCCCATCCTTGCCATCATGTGCTGAGCGCTCTTCCTCCACCTGGCAAAAATACGCCATATAGCGTATTGTGGCCAAGTGGCTGATATTGTTAAATTGTCAGCAACCAAACGATGGATTTCACCAGCTGCTGAGCAATATCAAGCACCCCCATGGCTAATCCTCCTCAGGCGGGACAATCGACGTCGTCGAGTGAGTCCCCCAAACTTGTAGTCCTCCTGGTCGACGATGTTCCCGAGAACCTGGAATTGCTCGAGGATGTCCTCCATGAACATGGATTCGAAACGAAGTCCGCTTCGAGCGGGCAGGAAGCTCTCGATCATCTCCGTCAGCACGACATTCATCTCGTCGTTTCCGATGCGATGATGCCGAAGATGGACGGTCTCGAGCTTTGCACGTACGTGCGCAAGGACGAGCGCACGGCGTCCATTCCATTCATCATTTACACCGGCGACTATCTTGACAAAGAAGATGAGGAGCTGGCGCGCAGCATCGGTGTCGACCGCTACGTGGAAAAAATGGGAGGCGTCGAAGCTCTCGTCGATGTTGTCCAAGACATCTTGCGGGAACGGTACGGCTACCTGACGAAAGGCGACACACTCGAGCCCCAGCGGCTCGACGACCATTCCTTTCTCGAAAAACACCATGCGATCGTCGTCAAGAAGCTCGAGCAGAAAATGAACGAGCTTGAGATGTTCGCACAGACGCTGTCCCGGAAAAACCGTGAGCTCCAGATCTCCGAAGCGCGGTACCGGGGGTTGTTCGAGCAGGCAAGCGTTGCGATTTATGTGCTCATGAGCGAAACCGACAAGGTTGTCGATGTGAACAAGGAAGGGCTCGACCTGCTTGGATTCACGAAAGAGGAACTTGTCGCGATGCCAAGCTTTCCGTTCGAATCCTCCGATGCAGCGACATTGACGGGTCTCCGGAATCCGGAAGGATATTTCGGCGAAGCAGTCCTCGTGGCCCGTGACGGCTCAAAGCTCAACGTCGAGATCTCGGCCGGCCCGTTCGTCCGGGGAATAGACAGCAAGGTGCTGCTGTTCGTGCGTGATGTCACTGAACAGAAGAAGATCAGAGAGAAACTGATCCTCGCCGAGAAAATGTCCCTTATGGGGACCCTTGCCTCCGGGATTGCCCACGAAATTAGAAATCCACTCGCTGCTGTAAGCCTGAACCTGCAGTACCTCCTGGAAAAAACAAACGAGGGGACACCGGTCCACGGTGCCGTCGTCACTGCGCTGGAAGGTTCCAAGCGGATAGAGAAAGTAATCGACAACACGCTCGGCCTCGCGAGGATGACCCCGCCGAAGATCCGCGATGAATCGATCAACGACATCGTCGAACAGGCGATGACCTTTGTAAGACTCAGCATCCAGCAAAAGGGATTGGACCTCGTGACGTCGCTGGGTGAGGGGCTGCCGTTTGTCCAGGTGGACGGTCGTCAGATCCAGCAGGTCCTGATCAACCTGATACAGAACGCGGTCGATGCGACCCCGCAGGGGAACAGCATCCAGCTGAAAACCTACTGCTTCGAGGAAACGCTTCAACTTGTCGAAGGTGTGCCCGCCGAAAAAAGCGTCGTGCTTTCCATCCGCGATACAGGAGTCGGTATTCCAGCAGAGCGGATGGCGGATCTCTTCGAGCCGCTCAAGACGTCGAAGCCGGGTGGAACAGGATTGGGACTCGCGCTGTCGAAGCGCATCCTGGACCGCCACAATGCAGAAATTCAAATTGAATCCGCTGAGGGAGGAGGGACCATGGTTCGCCTTATATTCCCGACGCTTACACACACTGAAAGGTGATGAGGATATGGCAAAAGGAAAGGTACTGATCGTCGAGGATGAGGACATTCTCGCTCAAACACTTGATCGACTGCTCACGGATGAGGGTTACCAGGTCGTGACATGCCTCGAGGGCGAACGAGCGCTCGCGATGGTTTCCCAAACGAACCCGGATCTTGTGATGCTCGACATTTACCTCGGAGAGCAGAACGGATTGAGACTTCTTAAGCAGATGCGCGAGCAGGGGCTGGACATGCCTGTCATCATGATGACAGCGTTTGCCGACATCTCGCTCGCCGTGCAGGCGATGAAAGACGGCGCATCGGACTTCATCACGAAACCCATCGATTTCAAACATCTCTGCATCATCGTGGAAAAGACGATGAAGCAATCCGTTCTTCAACGGAAGGTCCGCATCCTGGAGGAAGAGCTTGGGACCGAGCGCTCGCGTCACGGGATTATTGGCAACAGCCTTATTATCCGGCGGCTCCTTCAAACGGCCGAACGGCTGTCGCAGGGCGAGCAGACGACAGTGTTGCTCGAGGGTGAAAGCGGAACCGGGAAGGAGTTGTTCGCCCGGTATGTCGCCCAGAAAAGTGTCCGGGCTGAAAAGCCGTTTATCACGATCAACTGCGGTGCAATTCCGAAAGACCTGGCGGAAAGCGAGTTCTTTGGTTACGAGAAGGGGGCGTTCACAGGTGCAAGTGAGCGGATGAAGCAAGGGCGATTCGAGCTTGCAAGCGGCGGAACAATCCTGCTCGACGAAATCGGCGAGCTCTCGCTCGACATGCAGGTGAAGCTTCTCCGCGTTCTCGAGGAGCATAAATACTACAGGTTGGGTGGTACCAAGGAAATTGCCGTTGACGTGCGCGTCATTGCAGCGACAAACCGGAACCTGGCAAAGGAAGTGGAAGCCGGCAGATTCCGGGAGGATTTGTTCTATCGACTCAATGTGGCAGTGCTGAAGATTCCACCGCTGCGCGAACGCAAGGATGACATCGTGCCGCTGGCGTATTCGTTTCTTCAGGAGTTCTCTAAGAAATTCGCGAAGCCGGCGCCGAAGATATCACAGGACGCCGTGCAGCTTCTCGAGCAGAATCCGTGGAAGGGGAATGTCCGTGAGTTGAAGAACGCAATCGAACGGGTCATGCTCCTGAGCGATGCGCAGGTCCTGGGCCCCGAACATTTTGCGTTTATCCGTGTCGGGGGCAAAATGGCGGTGACGGCGGTTGGATTCCAGGAACAGCAGTTTACCCTGCAGATCCCGGGAGCCGGAATCGCAATGAAGGACGTGCTCCGCGAGCTCATTCTCAAGACACTTGCCATCACGAACGGCAATCAGGTGCAGGCGGCGAAGATTCTTGGAATCACGAGGTCGAAACTCCGCTATCGGATGGAGCAGTTGGGCATCGAGCCTGAGCAGAGGAGCTACAAAATCAGCGCGTAAGATCGCCGGGTACATGAACAGGAGCCTGGCGGCCTGCCGCGCTGATCGCATCCCATTGATGTGACAGCTGCCGGCGTGCCGGGAGACCACTACGACGGCGCCCCCGCCCGGAGTATCAGGCAACCCTTCCATTCTGCGATGAGAGATCACCGGTGACCGCATGTCGGGGACAACCGGCAGTGATCGGGCACTGGAGATGCCGGCCGCAAGGACACAGCACAAGTGATGTGCACCCTGCGGGAAGTTCTGCGAGATTGAACACGCTTCACTCAAACGAGAGAGTACATGTCGGACGCTGTTGACAGAACGCGAGAGACAACGGGAACGTCGGCAAAGCGCGAACAGCGATCGATCATTGTCGCCGCCGGGGATGAAACCACGTGCGAGGATGTGTGCGGGAAGTTGATCGAGATGGGCTACGACGTCTTGTGCCGGGTGAGCAATGGTAACGAGGCACTGGAACACGCCGTGAGGCTTAAGCCGGATCTCGTGCTGACAGAAATCATGCTCAACGGCGGAATGGACGGTATTGCCCTGGCCGAACAACTAGGCAATCGGCTCCGGTTGCCGGTTGTTTTCCTGATTCAGTATCTCGATGACGACCTCGTGCAGCGTGCACAGTTGACCGGCCCATTTGGATTTGTCATGAAGCCGTTCGACGAGCGGGAGCTGAAAACGGTCGTCGAAATGGTATTGTACAAAAGCTCCATGGAGCAGGCGTTGCGGATGTCGGAGCAGAAATTCTCGAAGGCCTTTCAAATGACTCCGGATTCCGTCAACATCAACCGGTTGTCTGATGGGATGTATATTGAGATCAACGATGGATTCACGGTGCTGACCGGCTATACGCGTGATGATGTCCAAGGAAGAACGTCGCTTGATATTGGCATCTGGTGCGATCCTGAGAAGCGGAAGACATTGCTCAGGGGATTGATGGAATCCGGTGAGGTCAAAAACCTGGAAGCGGAATTTCGCCGAAAGGATGGGTCGGTTGGGACAGGGCTCATGTCGGCAACGATCATCGAGCTCGACGGGGAGAAGCATATCCTGTCGATCACAAGAGACATCTCCGATCGGAAACGGGCAGAGGAAGCGCTGCGCCTTAGTGAAGAACGGTACCGGGAATTCTTCGAGCAGGACCTGACGGGCGATTTCATCTCCACCGTCGGTGGGGTGATCGTTGACTGTAATCCGGCATTTGCCAGGATCTTCGGATTCAGTAGTCTGGATGAGGCTGTCGCTGCCGACCCGCATGTGATCTACAAAGATTCCAATGATCGACGCAAGCTTTACGAAAAGCTCGAACGGGAGAAGAAGCTCGAGAATCTAGAGCTTGAAGCGAGGCGTACCGATGGCACACCTCTCTACCTCATTGAAAACCTCATTGGCATCTTCGATGAGAGCGGCAGGATGACGCACGTGCGTGGGTATGTCGTGGACAACACGGAACGAAAGGTCCTCGAGAATGCACTCGTCCAGGCCCAGAAGATGGAAAGCGTTGGCACACTGGCAAGTGGAATTGCACATGATTTCAACAACGTGCTCAATAATATTCTTGGGTTTGCCAATCAGCTGAAGAAGTATGCAAACGACCCGACGCGTGTGCTCAAATACTCGGAGTCGATCGAGAAATCGGCTGCCCGTGGTGCCGGATTGGCCCGGCAACTGATGTCTTTTGTACGGCGGAAGAATCGTGAAAGCGCTGTCGTCCCTGTGGAGGAGATCATCGATGAGGTGATCGAGCTTGCGTCGGAGACTTTTCCAAAATCAATCCGGGTCCAGAAGACGATCGCTCCTCTCCAATTCCAGGTCTATGGCGATCGATCGGAGTTGTACCAGGCTCTCCTCAATCTGTGCCTGAATGCCCGGGATGCCATCGTGGAGCGTTCCGAGACTGTCCATGAGTCGAGAATCGACATTGCGCTC
>DATJQB010000189.1:0-3842 GCA_035506075.1 Bacteroidota bacterium
CAGAACGACCATGATGTCTTGGGGCTTTAAAGGCATGCCGTTATTCTATATTCGCGATTCGCGAATAGCGAATACAATCGTATTGGCGTTGAAAATACGTGACTTCGGCGGAACAGCCGTACAGCTCGGAACGCCCGCAGGAAACCTTATCCTTAATTAATGCACTGTATGGCCGGATCGTCCAGTTTGATGTCTGACTTTTTTCCGATTTACGGCCGATCAGCCAGAACAGAATTGTTTCCGCACATTCTGCATGAATTTGTGTGCAAAATGGGCGCCTATTTCTGGGTTGCTCTCCAATATGGCCGGCTCGTCAAGCGAGGTTCGCGAGTAATGAGTGCGTGATTTCGTCTGCGGAGAGTACCCTCGTCCCGATCGTCTCGGTGAATTGCATTGGTGCCACTTTGCTGGTGACGAGAAGTGGAACCACTTTAGGTGCTCCAATGCCCGTAACCCGAGTGACGTTCTTCTCGTGCGATTGTATGAATCTAACTCTTCGGAGGTGCTTGTCGAGATCGTCGCCGGGTAGGCCTCGAAAACGTACAAGCTGGTCTGCTACCTCGCTGATATTTCGTGCGAACAGAAGTTCCTTACATTCACAAACACAAACAACGTTGCCTTTCCAGGCGAAGACATCAACATCGCCCGATGCGTCGTTCCTGTGAGCGCCAAGTTCGGGCATTCCGACTTCCAGGCGAACGTCCCAACCGTCCGCCTTGAAAAGTGCTCCCACAGATTTGTTGAAATCCAACCCTCTGCGCGCATTCACCGCTCCGACATATTCCTTCATCCCTTTTGTATCGAAGTATCCCGTGTCGAAGGCTCCAGTGAAGCACTCCATGATGCTATGTCGAAAACTATCCACACAGAAGCCCGGAGCATACACGACTCTTCCGTCGCCAAGATCCACGAACGGTCTAGTCATAAACGAGAGCCGCCGGCGGTAGCGCCAAGGGAACCAATCTTTGTCGCGAAACGGCTTTTGAACGGTATTCCAGCGGTCGCGCGGACTTAGAACGAAGCTTCGCGAGACTCCTTCCGTCTCGGCCTGCGAAAAACCTGCGGCGTTCAGTGTTTGCGTTAGAGAAACCGATTCACGGACAAGTACGGTCGCATTTTGCTTGATCGCATCTTCCAACAGAACCATACCTAACTCTGCAAGTCTGCCAGGAGTTATCCCAAACTCTCCATCGAAACTTTCAACAAAATTCCTGCCGAACACCTCCTCCTGAGTCTTAGATCCCATCCTTGGAGGCACGAACGAATCTCCATATCTTTGAATCTCAGCCATATGACTCTTTTCAAAATGACTGGTCACATAAGGAAGCATGACGTCCATAAAATTGTCGCCAAAGGTAAAGTCACCGAAAGGGGATATCTGAATTGAAGGATCGGCACAACATGCTCTTACAGCGTCAGACTGCGCCGCGGACCTGATTAAGAGAAGAATCTGAGTTCCCAAATAATCGATGTCCGACTGTGCTACCGAACGGCCGCCCTTCAAGGGACATGTACAAACGCCCATCTCCATCATGATTCGGTGGGTGATTTGTGTACGATCTCGCTTCGCTTTAAGAGCGTGCGTTGCCTTTAGCACATCACCGCGATCACTGTGCAGAGACAGTACAGCCCTACTTGTGAGTTGCCACCTATCCAGGTCGAGAAGCATGCGTTCGTGGTTGGTGATACAAGCAATGATCAAACTTGCACGATCGATCTGGTGCAGCCGTTCCTCGATCCGCTTCCAAAAAGCCTCCACGAGTTGATTCAAGGCAAAATTAGAAGACTCGACGGTGTCGATCTTCGAAGGCGCTGATAATCCTGCTTCCTGAGCAATCTGGATTGCACCAAACGCGAGATCGTCGTCATGAAGCAACTCGGCGGCGTCATGATCAAAATCCTGCAGGTAGTGGCGAACCTCTCTGGTGATAGAAAGATGCATAAACCGATCGTCATCGCAGAGAGCCAAAGCGTGATCGATTTGAGCAGCCCTTTCTTCATCATTGGCAAGACCGGCCACGGCGAGAGCGCCATGGACGAAAGTCTTTACCAAAAGACGCTCTGCGTCGTTCTTCGGGGAGTATCCCATTGCAACGAAAGCGAGTGGCAAGCGAAGAGATACGATGCGATTTGAGACTTCGATCGGAATGGAAGTCGCGGTCGGGATTCTTGTCACTGCATCTACTGTCCAATCTTCATGCTTCGCAATTTCGGAGAGATCCAAACGAAAAATCACATTGCCAGTCTCAAGCTCGGGAATCAACTCATCCAGGACTGAACCGACCCTGTCGATCCAGTTCACGGCTGTTTCCCATACGTTGTAGATGAGATGCCGGCGATTTTGGTCAGATGGAGTCGTCGAACAATCGATCCACCAGGCTCGATTTGCAGTCTCTACAACACCTTCCAACACGCCGCGGGCAACCGGAAGCAGCGCGGCATATCGGTTTCTTCCCGAGTCTTCTTTGAAGTGAGATTTACTATTCATCTTGCGAACTCGTTCCCAACTCGCGCGATCAGGGCGATAGACTGAATGATCATCCATCCCAGGGATGATCTAGACGCATATCAAAAATAAATTCTGGTCCAAAGGTTACGTGGTTAACAGACTCAGAGCCGGCATCACGTGGAATGAGTCGATAGTCATGATTTGTCCACATGGAATATAGGCGATGTGATTAGCCAGACTCTCGCGCTCGGTGAGCCTCTCGTAGAACTTGCAGGCGTTCGGGAACTCGAACAACTCAAGGTGCGAGCTGCCAATTTGACAATGAAGAGTGAGGAGGCTCTCCAAGCGATCGCCCGCTTCTGTGAACATCAGAAGTTGAATCCTCGCTGGATCTTGTCATTCCGCTATGTGACTACTGCTGAGCGCGGAGTGGCACTTGCTTCGACTGAGGACTGCAAGGAGGTCGAAAGAGCGGGCCATCCGCCGTTCGGCAACTGCCTGGTCGCGAGCGCCGCGCAGAGGTCTTCAGGCACAAAACCGCTCCTCATGCGATGGTTTGTAAGGCCGATCGCACTCGCTGTCAAACTCGGGCACTGACGCTCATCTGGGGAACGCTGCAATGCTTCCCAACAACGGCCGAAACACTCAGAGATAGCGGCTCGCTCGAGTGACACTGGCCTTTGATAAGCCGACCGGACCGATCACTACCCAATCTGCGTACGGCGGCAAATTCTCAACGTGTTGTTTCCTCCCGCAGCACTCGTCGTGAAACGGACTGAGGTCACCACCTGCTCTGCGTACGATCAAAAAGATCCAAGCAGAAGTCGGGGAGAATTTCGTGCGCGCTTGTGCGGTGTGAAGTCTCCACTCAATTTGCCTACGCTCTCGAATTTCTTTGCAGATCGCACAGGTAAACACAGCGGCTCTCACAGAGAGAAGAAAGCCACCACCCAGCGTGCAAACGGAAAAAGAGCGGGCCCCTTCGAATGCGCCGGTATTCTCGTGCCTGATTTCCTAATGTTTCACAACGAACGGCTCTGTTCTCAGTCGGCGTTTCACCTCTGACGCGAGCATGTCCGAAGGAAATGCAATTCGATCCGGTGTAATCTTCGCGGCCGAAGGCAGGAACTGTGTTCTCTTCGGCCAAAGAGCTCTCCGAAAAACTCCGGAAGGCGTGCTACATCATCGATCCGGTCACACTTTCGGTCGTTTACCTGGCGGCCCGGATGAAGAAGCCTCTTCTCATCGAGGGACCTCCGGGATGCGGCAAGACGGAACTTGCCTACGCCATTGCCGAAGCTGCCGGCACCGTTGTAGAGCGATTGCAGTGCTACGTCGGAATCTCCGAGGAGAAAGCGATCGGGAAGTTCGACGAAGCACTGCAGAAACTCTT
>DATJQB010000190.1:0-2405 GCA_035506075.1 Bacteroidota bacterium
CAGCGCAACAGCCATGGCATCGAGCGAAAGCGATAGTCCAAGCAACAGGCTTTCAGCGTTTGTCAATAGAGCACTCCAGGAATCCTCGTTCTTCTTTCACCGCGGCAGGAATAGTCCCGGATACATGGTACTCATCAAACCTGTAAAGTGAAAGTGGGTGAGAATGGGAGGAGGCAGAGAGCAGCAGACGGAATGCAGACTCGTAAGGTGCTGCGAGAAATCAGTCATTCGGCGGTGGGCTTGAAGTGATAGATATCGAGCACATGGTAGAAAGCAAAGGGTGTGAAGAAGATGCCGCAAGAAGGGGGTGCGCCGGGGTGTTGGTCAGAGCTTTATGAATTTGCGATAGAGGAGGCTTGCGTCTTTCAGAACTGCAACATCGCGGCGAACGGTTTAAACCGTCCATCGGGGGTTTGCAGAATTCAACACAATTGGCATTTTCAACTTCGCTCACGCTCTGTGTTGATCACTGATCGATGACACTCTCTTCCCAGCCTCCACCTCCTTCCTTTCGCCTGTTAATTCATTCTATATTTCCGTACTCTTGATCATGTGCATCCAGAATGTCCACTGTTTTACAGGTAGATCGCATGGCAGATTTTGAAATCGTCATAATCGGAGCGGGCGTTGTCGGACTCGCGGTCGCAGCCCGTTTGTCCGAAAAACATCCAGGCCTTCTCGTCCTTGAGAAGAATGAAAAATACGGGATGGAAACCTCAAGCAGGAACAGCGAGGTCATTCATGCCGGAATCTACTATACGCCAGGGTCACTGAAAGCGACACTGTGCGTCGAAGGAAGAGAGGAACTGTATGCTCTTTGCCGTAAACATACCATTGGCCACAAACCGCTGACGAAACTGGTAACGGCGACCAATGATCGGGAAATGAAAATCCTGGAAGCGACGCTGGAAAACGGGAAAAAGAACGGCGTACCACTCGAGATGCTCACGAAAGAACAAACGCTCAGGCTCGAACCCAACATCAACACCGTGGGGGCCATTTTTTCACCAACGACGGGGATCGTGAGTGCCCACGAACTGATGGATTGTTATCACCACATCGCAGTGAGCAATGGGGCTACGGTCCAGGCTCATTGTGAGGTCGTCGGAATTGAGAAGGGGCCCGCAGGCTACACGCTGACGGTGAGCGAAGGGGGGCAGCGGTCGACCTTCACCGCGGAGAAAGTAATCAACTCTGCCGGATTGTACGCAGACAAGGTTGCATCCTTCACCGGCATCGACATCGACAAAGCGGGATACAGGATGGTGTTCGCAAAAGGGTCGTACTTCTCTGTTGCTTCATCGAAGGCGAAGCTTGTCTCGCGGCTCGTGTACCCCGTGCCCAACAAGGAAACGCTCGGTGTTCATGTCGTTCTCGACATCGGCGGACGGCTGAGAATGGGGCCGGACACCGACTATCTTGATGTATTGAACACCGACTACTCCGTTGCAGAGTCGAAGCGACGGGTGTTTGCCGAATCCGTGCGAAGGATCCTCCCCGCGATCGCTGACGAAGACCTGACGCCTGACATGAGCGGCATCAGGCCGAAGCTTCAGCGGAAGGGGGAGCCTGAGAAGGATTGGGTCATTGTGCACGAAAAGGAGCGGGGGCTGGAGGGATTCATCAACTTGATCGGCATGGAATCACCGGCGCTCACGGCCTCGGCAGCTATTGCACGATACGTGGAAAAGATACTGCCGTAACGATGCACACGTGAAGGACCTGCGGCGCTCTCTCTCACTGCGCTGCATCGGTCGCTGCTCTCGCCGCAGATCGTAGACTTCGCGGATTGGATGGAACAGCGCTGATCGTCAGAATCCCTTCGCTCAAGCCGGAATAGCGTGTGCCGGTGTGCACTGGACCACTCACCGCTCGGGCGTTGAGCGCCAACATCAATCTTCTCTGCTGTAGTTTCGTCTGACCGCACGATTGCTTCAGGCAGCCACGTCCGGCCGCGGAAGCCAGCCCTACCTGACGAACAGCTCGCCGACCGGTATCAGCCGGATGCTTTCTTCTTTCACCTTGATCGGGAATGAGATGATCTCTTTGTCCTCCTGCATCACTGCCGCGGATTTTGGCGTGCTGTAGGTAATCGGGCTCGGGGCATCCTTCACAAGTGCATCCCTGAAACCGCTTGCATCCTTCGTTACTACTGCAACAGCCATCGAACCGTACTGCCAGTGTTTACGGATCGCGGCGTTGACGTCCGCGAGCGTGAGGGTTTTCATCATCTTGCGAAACGTCTCCAGATGGCTGGTACCCAGCCCGTAGAACCGGTCGTCCAGCGCATATGCCAGCCGCTCCATTGTTGTCGGGGCATAGTGGAGAACGTATTTGCTCAGAAAATTCCTGGTCAGCTCGAAGTCATTCTTCGTCATCCCCTGGTCGACAAGTTTTTTGAACTC
>DATJQB010000191.1:0-8902 GCA_035506075.1 Bacteroidota bacterium
CGCTCTCAACGCCGCGTGAGTTTCAGGCCGCTGGCGCGGCGCAGATCCAGAGTCTTGGCGTGCTCTCGTCGATCGGCGGGAAATCCACAATTCTGACCCTCCACACGAATTGCACTGTCGGAAGTGTCAGCATAAATTCCGACGGCGGGGGAATTGCCCTTGCGCCGTCTGGTTCATCGGTTTCGAGGACACTCTCGATCACCGGCGACATTACCGTCTCGGCCGGAGCTTTCCTGAGCTCCTCCGGGATTGCATCGCTCATCGATCTTGTCGGTACGACCAGGCAGACGATTACGGTACCGGTTTCCGGACTTTTGCTGCCGGGGGGAACTTCCTCGATCAACCTGAGGCTCAACAACCCGAACGGCTTCCTGCTGCAAGGCGGAAATCTCGCGCTCGGAACGAGTGCCGTGCTCTTCTTCGTCAAAGGAATACTGCAGACAGGTGGCAATGCCCTTGTGTTGTCGCAGACATCGGGCGGACAGGGGTTTGACAGGTCCGGCGTTTTCAAGCCGGCACTGAGTCACGTTGTGGGACGAGTGAGGCACAATGTCGTGGGGGGCGCCGGGAGTCCGACGGTCTATCCGAATGGACGCTACGAGTTTCCTGTCGGATCCAACACCACCTATCGGCCGCTCGCCGTTGTCTTCGGCACTTCGTATCCTGCGATCAACGCAACGTCGATCGATGTCGAGCAGCAAGACGGAAATCCCGGCGGAACCAGCGGGCTTCCGCTTGATGGCGGCAGCGGAATCCGTGTCGGCAACTATCCGCCGTTCTCATGGATCGTGACGACGGGGCCGACCGGATTTGCGGTGAACCAGCGGTACGATCTCGAAATTCAGACTCCGGACATCGCGTTTCAATCGGTCCGCGTTCAGGACCTTCGGCTGATCCATCGCCTTGAAGCGGGAGGGATCGCAAACGCCTGGTCGCTCCAGGGAGGAGGGTCGAGTTACTTCGGCAACGAGATCTCCCTGACTCCGCAGGGCGACAGTGTGTATTCGGTCAAATCCGCATTCAGTCTCGGTGCCGTGACCAACCAGGGGCTGCGATTTGCGCTCGGTATTCCAACCCGGCCGCCGGTATTCGTAAGGGCATTGAGCGATACAACGATCGCCGAAGGACAGCAGCTTGATTTTACCTACAACGCCGACCCGCGTGATCTCGGAGAGACAATTGCGTACAGCCTCATCACTCCGCCGGCGGGAGCATCGCTCGACCAGACCAGCGGAACGTTCAGGTGGAAGCCCGGTTTCGGCCAGGCTGGATCGTATTCGATTGTCGCATCGGCCTTTGACGGCCAGTTCCTGATTGTTTCCACCGCCACCGTCACCGTCCGTCGCGTCAATCGTCCTCCGGTGTTTACGTCTGTCCTGCGCGACACGATAATCCGGGACACACGCGACACGCTCCGGTTCACCTACGCGGCGACAGATCCCGAGGGGGACGCAGTGATCTTTGCGCTCGTCAGCGGTCCGCCGGGACTTACACTCACGAACGCAGGTGTTCTGCGCTGGGTCGCGACACCTCAGCAGGCGAACCTCTCGTACACCGTCAAGGTGGTGGTGAGCGACGGAGTTCAAAGTGACAGCACAAGCGCCGTTGTTACAGTGACTCGTAACCGCGCCCGGGGCGATGTCGATGCAGACGGTCTGATTACGGCAAACGATGCCTCGCTTGTTCTGCGGCACGTCGTGGGGCTGATTGTTCTCACCGATCCTGCCGCGTTGTTCGCAGCAGATGCCTCTCGGGATGGGACGATTACGCCCTGGGATGCCTCACTGATACTGCAGGCGGCAGCCGGGCTCATTGTTATTCCATCATTCTCTATCGAGGGAGCGCCGACCGGCGGAAGCATCTCTCTCTTGCAGTCCAGCAGCAGTACGTCCGGGGTGCTGGGATGGAACCTAAGCCATGACGCGAAGGCTGCGGGAGAGGCTCAGATTTCTCTTACAATCTCTTCGGCCAAACCTGATATCTACGCGGCTCAATGGAATATCCAGGGAGATTTCTCTTCTTGCGCTGTTACTGGCGTTCTCCCCCAGCTGCCTGATGGGTGGATGATGCTCTCGAACGCGACCGCCCGCGAATTGAAGGTTGTTGCGATTGGACCAACGCCGCTTGCCTCCGGAACTCTCGCGTCCGTGAAGCTGAAACTTTCCGCGAACGCCGATCGCGTGTCCTTCACAGGAACCGGAATGGTGAACGAAACTTCTCAGACGTTGGCCTCGCTGGACGTGAGTGAGATTCCGACGGCATTTGCACTCGAACAGAACTACCCCAATCCCTTCAACCCGGAAACAACAGTGAGATATAAGGTCGCAGAGAAGATTGGTGTGCAGATTTCCTTGTATAATATTCAGGGGCAGAAGATTCGGACACTTGTGAACGCTGTGCCCGACCCGGGAGTCTACCGGGTTGTGTGGGATGGAAGGAATGAGTCCGGGGAAGTCGTCTCCTCCGGCCTCTACATTTGCCGCATGCAGGCAGGGGCGTTCGTCTCAACTCAGAAAATGATCCTGCTTCGCTGATGGTTCATCACTCGCCCGATACGGCATGAACGTTCGATCGAACATAATGAAGGTTACGGCAATCGTGGTGTTCGCGGCCCTCCAGGTGGCGCGATCACAAATTGCTGTGAGCCTGCCGACCGTGACCGGAGGATCAGGAAGCTCTCTCAACATTCCTGTGACGATCGGATCCGCTGCCGGACTGGGGGTAACAGCGTTTCAGTTTGTCCTGACGTACGACACATCGGTTGCATCAATCACGGGGATCGATGGGACGAACACACTTTCTTCCGACTTTCTGACTGTCCCCAATCTCAATTACGCCGGACAACTCCGCGTGGCATCTGCGGGCATCACGCCGCTCGTGGGACCAGGCACACTCCTCATCATCAAGATGCAGCTCAGAAATCCGGGATCAACTGCGTTGACGTTTACCGATTTTCGTTTCAACGAGGGCTCGCCGACTGCGGCCCCTGTGAACGGGAAGCTCACGGTACAGAAAGTCAATCACCCTCCTGTATTTCTCTCCGGTCCGGGCCTGATCGTTGTTGTTCTGAACCAACCGGTCACATTCAGGGTGCGGGCCTACGATCCTGACGGAGACACGCTCACGTTTACATGGAAGCAGGATGGCGTGATCGTGAAGACGGGGAAGGACACATCGTACACGACAATCTTCGGCGGAAAGTACGGCGATCCTCACACAGTTTCGTGTACGGCGAGCGACCCTGGCGGTCTGCATGCAGACACCGCCTGGACGTTCACCCTCACTCCGGTAGAAGAAATGATCGGAGGAGTCCCCGGGAAATTCGCGTTGAGCCAGAATTATCCCAATCCCTTCAATCCATCCACAACTGTGCGGTTCGACCTGCCGGAACCTGCGGTCGTCTCGCTCAGTGTGTACGACATTGGCGGAGTGCGTGTCAGGTCGTTGCTTCAGGGCCGCGCTCTCAACGCGGGGACGCATGTCCTGGCGTGGGACGGCACAAACCAGAATGGAGTTCCGCTGCCGTCGGGGATCTACCTGCTTCGGCTTCAGGCGGGGGATCATCTCCTGGCAAGAAAAATGACTCTTCTGAAGTAGCTCCTGCGACTCCAATTCGCCGTCCCGGACCCGTTCATGACCGGAACTCTCCCCGTTCCTTACTGGTTTGAATATGAGCAAGAAACAGGCTATACTAGTGCCGGCTCCGATAAGTGATCTTGTGTTTTCGAAATCGGTGTCTTTTTTGGCAGCAGGCACTGTTGCGGTGGAAAAGGTTGAGTCACCAATCACAAGATTTTATTTTTGTGGTGGCACGAGTTTCTGCTCCTGAAGTCTCCAGTTCATTATCTTCCCTCTGACTTCATCATGGCATCATCCAAATCCCTCTCGACAGCGAAGCGCGGTGAGATCAGACGCCTTGAGGCGCTCGTCAACGCGTCGAAGATTCTCAACTCGACACTCGACCTCGAGAAGCTGCTTACCTTGATTCTCGAGCTCGCATCGAAAAACCTCAACGCCTCGCGTGGAACGATCTACCTCATCGACCAGGAGAGGAAGGAACTGTGGTCGAAGGTGCTCAAAGGGAGGAACCTCGTCGAAATCAGGCTCCCGGTTGGCACCGGGATCGCCGGGACCGTCGCGAAGACTGGCAAGACGATCAACCTCCGCGATGCGTGGAAAGACAAGAGGTTCTTTTCGGGATTCGATCTCCGGACGGGATTTCAGACGAAGACGATGCTTTGCATGCCGATGAAGGACCGGAAAGGGAAGATCATTGGCGTCTTTCAGATCCTGAACAAGATCGCCGGAAGTTTCGACAAGGAAGATGAAACGTTTCTCGAGGCGTTCTCCGTGCACGCAGCGCTCGCGATCGAGAATGCGCGTCTTCACCAGGACATCGTTGAGAAACAGAGGATCGAGAAAGAGCTCGAAATCGCCGGGCACATTCAGCGTCGCCTGCTTCCGAAGGAGCTCCCCGCGATCAACGGATACGAAATTGACGCTGTTGCGCGCCCTTCAAAACTTGTCGGCGGAGATTATTACGATTTCATCCCGTTGACGGATGGAACGTACGCCGTCGTCATCGCCGACGTGTCGGGGAAAGGGGTGCCGGCCGCGCTGCTCGTTTCGACCCTGCACGCCACTCTGCATGCATACATCGAAGGAACACGCGACCTTGCTGCCCTTGTGCGTCGTCTCAATGATGTTATTCACCTCAACACGGAGGCCGAGCGCTACATTACGATGTTCATGGCGATTCTCGACCCCGTCCATGGGAAAGTGACATACGTGAATGCCGGCCATAACTCGCCGTATGTGATCAAGTCCCGTCAGGTTTCGATCACACCGTTGCCGGCGACGGGTTTGCCTGTTGGAATGTTCGGGGGGGTGGAGTTTGAACAGGTTACGTGCTCGCTCGATCCGAACGATTTCCTTGTGTTGTACACCGATGGGGTGACGGAGGCGATGAACAAGTCGTTCGAGGAGTTTGGCGAAACCCGTTTCCACCAGGCAATGGTGGGGCAGAGCGGCAAGTCGGCGGCAGGTTTCCTGGGCGGTGTGGTTGCCGAGGTTGAGCGGTTCGTGGCGGGAGAGCCGCAGTCTGACGATATTACAATGATGGTACTGAAAAGGGTTTCTTGAACACGGCTCGCTGCTTGCGGCGCGTGCTTGATATTTTGGCGGTTTTGAGTGACACTGCAGGCGGTTTTGGCTGATTTTTGTTAAACTTTCCCCTGCCCGTGTTGTCAAATTTGTGAGAAAATTCTGCCCTAGATGACAGATCGTAGTGATCTCGAGTTAATTGAACGCTTCCAGAAGGGGGATGAGACTTCCTTCAATCATCTCGTCCTGCGTTACCAGGAGAAAGTCTACTGGGTCGCGCGCCGGTTCATCAACGATCACGATGGCGCAGACGATGTCACGCAGGAAGTGTTTTGCAAGGCGTATGAATCTTTGAAGGAGTTCAGGGGCGAGTCGTCGCTTTACACGTGGCTCTACAGAATTACAGTCAACATCGCGCTCAACAGCCTCCGGCGCCAGAAGGTGAGAGAGTTTTTCAGGCTGGATGAGGTGTTCGATCTCGAGGATACATCGACGGTCTCGCCGGACGAACAGGTTGAAAAGAGTGAAGAGAAGGAGCTCATCGAGCAGGCGATCGCGAAGCTCCCGGAGAAGCAGAAGGCGGTGTTCATTCTTCGATACTACGAAGAGCTGCCGTACGAAGAGATCGCAAAAGTCCTCCACACGTCGGTGGGAGGGCTCAAAGCAAACTACTTTCATGCTGTGAAGAAAATACAGGAGTATGTCAAACGTGCGCACGGATCACGTTGAAATTCATCTGCCGGATTACATCAACGGCACGCTCGACCCGCCGCTTCTCCCCTGGGTCGAAGAGCATCTGCAGGAGTGTGAGGAATGCAGGGCCGAAGTCGAGGAGCTTCGTGGTACGATGTCGGCGCTCCGGCGAGCTGAGCTGAAGTCTCCGCACGACGGATACTTCACGACCGTGCTCCCGAGGGTTCGGGAGCGGTTGGACGATCGCAAGGGCGCATCGAAGCGGTGGAGTCCCCTCGTTACCCGGTTCGCCGCTCCGCTCGTTGCGGGAGCCCTTCTGCTAGCGATCTTTTTGCGTTCGCCGTTGGCTGTCCGGGACACAGCGGGCGAACACAATCCTCTCCAGCCCGTTGTCCACGGGCTCGAAGCGGAAGAGCTTGTCGACATGATCCTCGATCAGGTGCAGCATCAGACTATTTCAAGTGCGGGTGAAAACGAGACAAGCGCATTGCTCGCCGTGCCGTACTTCCACAGTGATCACCTCCTTGCCGGAGCAGAACACCTTCAGCTTGCCGACGAATCCATCCTCGATGTGGGGATCCAGGACAATCTCGACCAGCTCAGCGCCTCCGAAGTCGATGTGCTCGTTGCCCAATTGGGTGAAAGGACGAAGTTATGAAAGCGATTCTCAGGTTACTCTCTCTAGTCGGAACGTTGGTGTTGTGCGCCGTCTCGATGGCCGTTGCGCAGGATGCGCAATCGCAGCCGCCGGCACCCGGACGGGCGTTGGAGCGTGTGGAACAGTACAAAAAGATCCGGCTGATGGAAGTGCTTAATCTCGATGAGCAGGGTTCCATCAAATTCTTTGCGCGCTACAACAAATACCAGGAACAGCTGCGCGACATACGAAAGCAACAGGTGGCCGCTCTCGGCCAGGTTCAATCGCTGCGCAAGAGCCAGGCATCTGACGCCGAGTACAACAAGACCGTGGACGAATTGCTCTCGCTCGAAAGGCAGTTGAACGATGCAAAATCGAAGTATGTGGAAGAATTGAAGCAGGTCCTGACGAGCAAGCAGATTGCGGAATATCTCGTCTTCGAGGTCCGGTTCCAGCAAAACCTCAGGGAACTTGCGCGGGATTTTCCCCGCAACCGGCAGCAGCAGATGAGCAAATAACCACGCTCCCTGCGATCAGAGTTCTTAGCCGGCTTCCTCTCGAGGCCGGCTTTTTTATTGATTCTTCCACACAGTGCAGGTATATTCGACATATGCGAACCGTCTATCTGGATTACAGTGCAACGACACCGGTCGACCCCCGTGTTCTGGAGGCGATGCTCCCTGTATTTTCGTCGACTCCCGGAAATGCATCATCGGTGCATTCCTTCGGACGCGAAGCGCGCGCCATCCTGGAAAGAAGCCGTGAAAGCATCGCGTCTTGCATAGGCGCAAAGGGGGATGAGCTTTTCTTCACGAGCGGCGGAACTGAAGCGGATAATCATGCAATCAAGGGACTTGCTGCCGCGGGGAAGCGAAAAGGGAAGACGCAGATCATTACCTCAGTCGTCGAGCATCACGCCGTCCTGCATCCGGTCGAATCGCTCGAGCGCACAGGATTTTCTGTGATCAGGCTTCCCGTTGACGGCAACGGACGGATCGATCCGAATGACGTGCAGCGGGCGATGACATCGTCGACTGCGCTCGTGTCGATCATGCATGCGAACAACGAAGTTGGGACGCTGAACGACATCCGGACGATCGGTGGAATCGCCCGCGATGCGGGAGTTCCATTTCACTCCGACGCTGTGCAGTCTGTAGGGAAGATGCCCCTCGATGTCTCCGAGTTGAACATCGATGTGCTTTCGATCTCCGCTCATAAGCTCTATGGGCCAAAAGGGATCGGGGCAATCTACATCAGGAAAGGAACGCAAATCGACACGTTCATGGAGGGAGGAGGGCAGGAGAGCAACCGGAGAGCGGGCACCGAGAACGTCCCGCTGGCAGTCGGATTTGCCGCAGCGACCGAACTCTGCCGCGAACTGATGTCCGAGTCGCTCGAACGGGCGGCGGAACAGAAGCGTTATCTTCTCGGGAAACTGACTGCGGCGTTCAGTGGATTGCTCGTCAATGGTGACCCCGAGACAAGCCTTCCCCAGATCCTGAACGTATCGTTTGATTCGTCGATGTCTCCCCTTGATGGAGACGCGTTGATCATGGGGATGGATTTGCGTGGAGTAGCCGTTACAAGTGGATCGGCGTGCACCTCCGGGAGCCTGCAACCGTCGCACGTGCTGATGGCAATGGGGCGCGACGAACGGACGGCTCGCGCGACAATCCGGTTCTCCCTGGGTCGATGGACGACTATCGATGAGCTCGACTACGCGTTGGATGCACTGAAGGAAGTTGTCGCAAAGGCCGGCGGCAAGACAGCCGCGTAAGCAGATCACCGCCGGCATGTCCTGACTATCATCTCCTCTTCGAATATTCTCTCAAAGCAAGCCCGTACCGAAGTCCCCTGTCACTGACAGTGATGTCGTCTGCATCAAGCACTCCCATCGCACCGCGAAGAATCATTATTCCCGCCACGATGATGTCTGCCCGACCAGCCTCAATCTGGGGGAAGTCCCGCATTATTTCTGGGACAGTGCGACTCCTGAGTTCGTCCCATGTCTTGTCGATGGACCGGAGAGTGAGTTTGTAGCCGCTGACTCTCGTGCGATCGTACTGAAGAAGTTTCAGGTCAATTGCAGCGAGCGTTGTCACAGTTCCGGCGACACCGATGAGCCTGGTATGAGCCGGGAGCCGGGGAAGCTTGGATGTCCAGGACGATACTTCAGCCTGCGCCTCCTCGAGAGCGGCCATCGAAGGAGGCGAGCTTCGCAAAATGCGCTCCGTGAGCCGCACACTGCCGAGATCGAGGCTCGTCTTGCTCGTGACGTTGCCCGAAACTCCTGTCGTCAGTTCCGTGCTCCCGCCGCCAATATCGAGGACTGCCATCGGGTTTTCGGATGAGCCGGTCAGAAACTCGGACGTGGCGCCCACGTAGGTGAGTTCTGCTTCATCGTCTCCGGAGAGAACGGAGATCCCGATGCCGCAATCCTGCCGGACCTGTTCGATGAACTCATCCCGA